>JBFILF010000072.1:0-15122 GCA_041599835.1 Pirellulaceae bacterium | reverse complement strand
CTCATGGTCAATGTCCGTCTGCATCTGGTCCAATCGTTCTTCCGATTCGGCGACAATGTCCATCAATTCCGGGCGGCGTTCCTTTACGGCCGTGGTGGCCTGTTCAACCATCTCGATGGTGAGAACGGCCATTTCGTTCAGACGGGATTTGATCTCGGCCAGTTCGGATTCAAATTTGCGCATGAGACGGATTCCCATCGGTTAGCGGGCGGAACGAGTGCCTTGTTGAGTCAACCATAGCGGCCCTGGATATACATTTCTGTTTTTTCGTTTTTTGGATTGAGAAACAGGTCCGAGGTAGTTCCATGTTCGATCAACTCGCCCAACAGCATGAACATGCATTCGTCCGACGCGCGGCGGGCCTGTGCCATGTTGTGCGTGACGATAACGACCGTGTATTTTTCCCGCAGCGTGGCCAGCAACGACTCGATTTTTTCCGTCCCTTCGGCGTCCAGTGCCGAGCAGGGCTCATCCATTAGGATCACGCGGGGTTTGAGCGGCAGCAAGCGTGCGATGCACAGCTTTTGCTGCTCTTCCAGCGTCAACAAGGTGGCCTTCTTTCGCAAGCGGTCTTTAGTGACATCCCACAGGTCGACTTCGCGAAGTGCGATTTCGACGAGTTCGTCCCGCCGCCGCCGCCGGACATCACGCCAGCGCGAGTGAACTTTCACGCCAAACAGGACATTTTCATAAATGGAAATCGGCAGCGGGTTGGGCCGTTGAAAGACCATGCCGACACTCTTGCGGAGTTCATTCAGGGAGACATCGGGGTCATAGATATTTTTGCCGAGAATGGTGATTTCGCCGGTGGTCGTGACGTTTCCGTACCGCTCGTTGATGCGATTGAAGGATCGCAACAGTGTCGTTTTGCCGCAGCCGGACGGTCCGATCAGGCTCGTGATGATGCCTTGTTTGATGTTTGCCGAAATGCCTTTGAGCGCCTGAAAATCTCCGTACCAGAGATTGAGGTCCAGCGTGGTCAAGCCAAATGCGGCTTGTTCGACAAGACTTGTCTGGGATTCCATAATCGCTGCCTAGTTCAGCCGGCTGCCCGACGGCCGTTAGCCAAATCCACCCGTAACGTATTCGTAAGTGATTTTTTGATCCGGCTGGTTAAAGATCTTTTCCGTTTCTCCCGCTTCAATCAGCCGCGAGTTATTGAAGAATGCCGTATGGTCGGCCAGCCGATGAGCTTGCTGGACCAGATTCGTGACCAAAACAATGGTTATTTCTTTTTTCAGTTCCAATAAAACATCTTCGATTTTCATGGTCGTCACGGGATCAATGGCGATGGAAAACTCATCCAGGCAGAGCACTTCGGGGCGATGCGACAGCGCGCGAGCCAAGGTGAGCCGTTGTTGTTGGCCGCCGGAAAGTTTCGTGCCCAGGGTTTTTAGCCGGTCTTTCACCTCATCCCACAACACGGCCTGCCGCAGGCATTTTTCCACCAGGGCATCCAGTTGGTGGCGGTCATGCAATCCCGCCCGCCGCGGCGCGTAAGCGACGTTTTCATACACGGACAACGGCAGGCCCACCGGCAATGGAAATACCATGCCAATCCGCCGCCGCAAGGCGTAAACATTCCGCATGCGGTTGACGTCCTTCCCGGCCACCGCCACCACGCCGCTGACCCGGGCGTGCCGCACGAAATCAATCGTGCGATTGATACACTTCAACAACGTTGTTTTACCGGAATTCGCCGGACCAATGATCCCGAATATCGACCGCCTGGGGATGGCCAGCGAAATATCCTGCAGCGCCGTCTTGGCACCGTACCGCACAAGCACATTTGTGAATTCGATATGAGCATCACTACTTTGGATCACCGCATCACCATTTTTTGTGCGAACGTAGATAAATTCTTACTGCGATGGACAAACTGTTGACGGCCAATACCAAACCGATCAATACGACCGCCGTACCAAACAACGTTTCGTCGCTGGCACCGCGGATTTGCGTGGACAGCGCATACAAGTGGTACGACAGCGCCATGAACCGGTCATCGGTTCCGTAGGGAATCCAATACTCCCACCCCGTGTCGGCGACGCGGACGTAGAGGATCGCGCCCGTAAACAGGATCGGGGCCGTTTCGCCAGCGGCGCGGGCCACTTGCAAAATCACGCCGGTCAAGATTCCCGCCACCGAGTTTGGCAAGACAATAGTGCGCACCGTCTGCCACCGCGACGCACCCATGTTCCAACACGCCTCGCGAAACGACATGGGGACCGCCGCCAGGGCTTCACGGGTGCTGGTGATAATGACCGGCAACGTCATGACCGCGACCGTGCAGGAGGCGGCCAACAACGACCGTCCCATGTGCATAAACAGCACAAATGCGCCCACCCCAAACAATGCGTGCACAATGCTTGGCACTCCCGCCAGATTGACAACCGCCAAACTGACCATTCGCGTAAACCAGTTACTGGGCGCATATTCGTTCAAGTAAACGCCGGCCAAGACGCCAATCGGGGCGGCAATCAATAGTGACAACAGGACCAAAAAAAATGTCCCGATCAAGGGGGCCCAAATGCCGCCCGCCGTAAAGTTGTTTTGTGGGTTGGTGATGAGAAAGGCCAGCGACAACGCCGGCCAGGCGCGGTACGTCAGGTAAGCCAGTATCAACACGACCGGAATCACACAGGTCAGGGCCATCAGCAAAAAGGCCAACTTGGCCACCGACTCTTTGGTTTTCTTGTGTCGTTCCAGATCCGTGGGCGTAAAGATCTCATGATGGCTGATACATAGCCGCTGGCCACGGGCCAGTTTGATCGCGTCGCCCGACAACAATTTCTGTATCCCGGCAATGGCGACAGCGAAACTTGGCCAGGGGGCCAGTTGGCTGCCATCACCGTCGCCGCCAAAACGGACGTCGACGAAGTAATGGTAGCGAGGCTTTTTGCGGTGGCGCACGGCCGCACCAGGGCGGCCGATGCAGATGATTTCCACGCTGCGTTGACGGCTGGCGATGTCGGCAGAATCAAATGACGCGGTGCGATCGGCCAGCGACTCAAGTGCCTGTTTCAGCGACTGGAACGGTCGGTCGAGCGTCCCGTCCGTCTGGCCGTCTGAGCCAGTGCACACAAAGTATTCCAGCGTGTCGGTGTGTCGCTCATTCATCCTGCTTGCCCTTGATTCCCTTGACGACGAGGTCGGCCGTCAAATTTACGATAAAGGCGATCGCAAACAGCACGATTCCAATCGTGAACAACACCTGATAATGTGCGTCGCCCTCGACTGTTTCACCTAGCTCGGCAGCAATCGTTGCCGTCAACGTACGCACCGGATCGAGCAAGCTGCCGGGGATCTGGACGGCGTGACCGGTGGCCATCAACACAGCCATCGTTTCACCAATGGCGCGCCCGACACCCAGCAGCACGGCGGCCAACAAGCCGCTTTTGGCCGCCGGGAACAAAACGCGGTAAACAACTTCCCAACGACTGGCGCCTAGCGCCATTGAGGCCTCTCGAAACGAATCGGGAACCGCCCGCAGGGAATCCTCCGACACGGATACGATAATCGGCACGCTCATCAGCGCCAGGATGATGCCGCCGTTGAGGATGTTAATTCCCACCGGTGCGCCGGTGAACTGAATGATGATCGGGCCAATCACCATGTATCCGACGAAACCCCACACCACCGACGGAATCGCGGCCAGCAATTCGATCACGACTTTCAAAACTTCTTTTGCCCGCGGGCCGGCGAATTCGGAAACGTATACGGCGGCACCCAGTCCCAGCGGGACGGCGATCGTCATGGCCAGGATCGTCACCGATGCAGTACCAACTATCAGTGCCAAGATGCCGTATTGAGGTCGAACATCCGACGTCGGACGCCAATTGGGGCTGGTAAAGAACTCTTTGAGGTCAAGTCCTTCCAGCAAAATCGGTGCGCCTTCGCGAAAGACAAAAAAGAAAATCGCGAAAACGAACAAAATCGCGCTCCAGCCGCACAAGCGGATGATCCATTCCACGACCGGTTCGGTCTTGTCCAAGGCGATTTGAATCCACCGCGCGATGGATCCGCGCCATGATCCGCGGGATAATCTGCGCGGGGATCCGCCAGGTGAAGACTGGGCGTCAGGCTGAATCAACGATTATCCCCCCGATTCCGAGCCTTCCATTGCATCAGAGGCTGAATCGGCAGACTCCATATTGCCGACCGGCACATATCCCAAATCAATGACGATCTGTTGTCCCGCCGGGGATCGAATCCAATCCAGGTAGTCTTTGAGGTTGCCCGCCGGTTCGCCCACGGTGTAAATCAACAAAGGGCGAGCAATCGGATAACTGCCGTCTTTCGCCGTTGCCACACTCGGTTCCACTCCGATTTCACCCTTGACTTTGGCCACTTTAACCCATTTCACCTCGTCGGTTTTATAGCCCATGCCGCTGTAACCAATGGCACAAGGCGTCCGCGACACAAGTGCCACAACATCCTTTGAGCCACTTTGGTCGATCGATCCAAGTTTGTAGTCTCGTTCCTTTCCCAAAACCGCTTCACGGAAGTAAACGTAGGTTCCGGAATTGTTTTGGCGACTGACGCGCGTGATTTGGTCGCTTTGGCAAGACGAATTGTTTATCCCCAGCTGCGACCATTGGGTGGTTTGACCGCCATCCCCGTAAATCTCGGCCAGTTCCGCGATGGAGATAGTCTCCAACGGATTATCCCCATGGACATAAATCGCCAGCGCATCCAGGCCGACAATAAACTCCAACGGGTCTTTGCCCGTCTTGGACTTGATCCGCTGGCGTTCCTTGTCCTTCATTTTACGGCTGGAATTCGCAAAATCGGATTCGCCATTAATCAAATTGGCAATGCCGACGCCCGATCCGCCACCGGAGACTTGAATACTGATGTCCGGATGCTGGCGGGTGTATTCCTCGGCCCAAGCCTGCGCCAAGTTGACCATGGTGTCGGATCCATCGACCCGAATGATGTTTTTGCCTGCCGTCGGTCCGCCGCCGGTACGCTCGCCGTCACACCCAGAAAAACCCAACACCGAAAAACCCATCAAAGTGATCGACATCAGTGCCCAACCAACCATCCGACCTTGACCTAATGACATTAACGTTGCTCCGTTCGTGAAAGTGATGATGATTCGACGAAGATTAACCTTGCCGTAACGCAAAGTGCTGCCTTGTCGCGCTTACCTTTCGGCATTCAAGCGCGCCAATGGTTTCAATTTCTTGGCGCCAAACGCTTAATGCAAACTTCACGCCAATTTTATTTGATATTCATGATCGCGTTAGTTGGTGAAATGATCAATTGACCGTAACCCGATGAACGGCCGTCGACGCCACACCTGCTTGGCGAACGGGGGGCATTGTGGTCGTGGAAAAACTGTCAGCTATTTGAAAAAACGGAGATTACGTGAAGCAGGCTGCTGGAAATCGCTGGTGCCCGTGCGATGATGTGGCTTCGACTGTCGGTCCAAAATGGCACAGGGTGTGGCCCAGCCGCCCGCATAAAGGGTGCCGCATCCGAGGGAACGGTCGTCCCGCACGACGGCATTGAATTTGCTATTTCGCATCCGGGGCCCCCGAAAATCCCCAAGGGCGGTAGGATAAGCCGAGCGGTTCAATCATGCGTATGCGAACCCGCTGGCGATATTTTTTTGGTGGTGCGGTGGCGGTTGAGTTTGCGGTTTTGTTTTGACAAGCCGAAGATGTCGTCTGATGGACCGCGCGGCGGTGAGTTTTTATGGAGTAGACCTTGGCAACTTATGGACATTCCGATGCACCGCTAAGACGGAACCCGGCTCGGATTGAATCATCTGCAAGCAGCGAATCGCAGCCTGCACCTCTTGCGGTGGATTTAACGTCGCGGCGTGCCTGGAATTCGTCAATTGAAATTTCGCACACCGAGATTGCACCGACCGAGATTTTACCGACCGCGATTTGTCAAATTGAAGTTCAACAGACTAGAGAATCATTGGTGGCACATTCAGCAAAATGGATCAAAGCGTCGCCGGGTGAGCCCGTGGCCGACGTTGCTAAACGCAGTTTAGAAGCGCGGCTGGAACGGGTGCAGCATTTTTTGCCGTTGGCGACCGAAGACTGGGAAAGCGACGTGGAGCACGTCCACGCGCTGCGCGTTTCCGCGCGGCGGGCGGAGGCGGCATTGTCCATGTATTGGGATCTGGTGCCGGAGTGGCGGGCGGCCTGGATGGACAAGCAGTTGCGGCGAATTCGTAACGCCAGCAATGATGCCCGGGATGACGACGTGTTCGCGCGCAGATTGGAAAATGACCACGACAATGACGCAGCGGCGCGGTTGGCTCATCGAGTGCGCCAACATCGACGCCTATCACAAGAGGCCATCGTCGATGTCTATCGCCGGTTGACCAAGAAGCACCGCTTCGAGCGGCGGATCGCCAAATTGATCAAGCGCGTGCGGCTGCGCGGGGAAAAACTGAAGGTAAAAAATCCTCGGTTTCACGAATGGGCGCAATCCGCGTTGGCGCCGATGCTGGACGATTTCTTTCAAGCAGGCCATTGTGATTTTTCCGACCTTGAGGCACTGCACCGCTTTCGCATCAACGGCAAAAAACTCCGCTACGCCATGGAGTTGCTGGCCGGCGCTTTCCCGGAAGAATTCCGGGGCGAGCTATACCCCAAGTTGGAAAAATTGCAGGACAAATTGGGTCAGATCAATGATCACGTCACGGCTGAAAGACGCGTGCGGTTCTGGATCGACGAAGCTCGGGCGGCCAAAAAGGAACTCAAATATCTTCAGGAAGTCTTGAACCAGGAGAAGAAGCAGTTGCGGGAGAGTCGAGAACAATTCCGCAGTTGGTGGCACGACAAACGGCAAACGAAGATGATGGAAAGCTTCCGGTCTATCATGGAACAAGCGGCGGCGATTTCACAATAAATTTCTCATCGCGCATTCGAAATTGACCCAATGCGCCCAAGTGTATCTAGGTGCACTTGCACCCTTCAGGAATACTTTTCGGTTGCCTTTAGTCTGTCAAAAACATGAAGAAATGATGAAGTCCATGTTGCGCAATTGTGAACTTCACTCACGTCCTCAACCCGTCCGTCATGTGAGCAACCATCGCGGAGCAGTCCGGCAATGCTAATCGCTGCTAATGATACGTTGGATATCGCCAACATCCTTATGTACTTGCTGGGGGGGCTGGCATTATTTCTGTACGGTTTGGATCAGATGTCCGACGCGCTGCAGCTGATTGCCGGTGAGGGAATGAAGAAAGTCCTCGGGCGATTGACGACCAACCGATTCACCGGCGTGCTGGCCGGGGCCTTTGTCACCTCGGTGATTCAGTCGTCATCAATCACGACGGTACTCACGGTCGGTTTCATATCGGCTGGACTGATGACGCTGCAACAATCGATAGGCGTGATTCTTGGCGCCAACATTGGCACGACCGTCACTGCTCAAATCATTGCGTTCAAGATCACGCAATACGCGCTGATCATGGTGGCGGTGGGTTTTGCCCTGATATTTAGCTCGAAAAATGAACGGGCCAGGCATTATGGGCACATGATCATGGGCTCGGGTCTGATTTTTTTTGGAATGCACTTAATGAGCGACGGGACTGAGCCGTTGCGCGACTATCAACCGTTCATCAATATGATGGCGGAAATGTCAAATCCATTTTTGGCCATTCTGTTGTCAGCGGCGTTTACGGGTATTGTGCAAAGTTCGTCGGCGACGACGGGCATCGTGATCGTGTTGGCGGGCCAGGGCTTTGTCAGCCTGGAGACCGGCATCGCCTTGATATTCGGCGCTAATATCGGAACGTGCGTCACCGCCATGTTGGCCGCCATTGGCAAGCCGCGCGAGGCAGTGCGGGCTGCCGTGGTTCACGTTTTATTCAACGTCCTGGGTGTTTTGATTTGGATCTCGTTTATTTCCCAGCTGGCCGCCTGGGTTGCTTGGATCTCTCCCGCCTACGCCGGATTGGATGGAACGGAGCGTTTAGCCGCCGAAGCACCACGTCAAATAGCCAACGCGCATACCGTATTCAATATCGCCAACACCTTGCTGTTCATTGGTTTCACCGGACCGCTGGCCTGGCTGGTTAACAAGCTGGTACCCGAGCGAGTCGAACCCTACCTAATGATTTCCCAGCCGCGGCATCTGGATAGTCTGTTATTGAAAACGCCATCGCTGGCCATGGATACCGTCCGCATGGAACTGGGACGGCTGGGAGGCAGCGCGTTGCGGATGGTCCGCCAAGCGTTATCGGCCACCATTCGCGGCACGTCGCGCGAACTGACAAAACTGGAGGCCATGGACAACGACGTCGACGCTCTGCACGGCGCGATTGTGACTTATCTCGGGAGGTTGTCGCAGGAAAACCTCAGTAAAAAACAATCGGAACAACTTCATAAATATTTGTCGGCCGCCAACTACCTGGAAAACATTGGCGATATGATCGAAACCAATTTGGTTGAATCCGGTCGTGAGCGGCTGAAAGCCCGATTAGTGGTCAGCCGCGAAACTCAAGGTTACCTGGAAAAGTTGCACGCCAAGGTCGTGTGGTCAGTCGAGCATGCAGTTGCCGCGCTAGTGTCAAATGATCCAAATGAAGCCGAATTGGTTTTGCAAGCCAAAACGGAGATTTCGCAGCTGGCCGACGCCACGGACGAACAGTTGTCACGACGCCTGGCCGTCCAAGCACCCAAACGACTGGTGGCGTTCCGCCTGGAGTCCGAAATTATCGAATATTTAAAGCGGATTTATTACTTTGCCAAACGAATTGCTAAGCTCGTTGCCGAGTCCAATACGGATGCTCAGGATTGAGAGCCAGGTAAGGACCAAGCCGCATCGGTGTGTCCGGCCGGCTGCCAAAGTCAGTCTTAATTTCGTCAAAAGCGAAAAAAGGTAACAAGTGTCGAAAGCCAAAAAAAACCCCAAGGATCAGCTGACATCAAGTTCGGATCGGCCGCTGCATCATCCGGGTGACGTGCCTGATTCACAAACCGCCATGAAAAAAAAGTTCTATTTCAAAGAACTGGCGCGGTTGCATGTCGAGTTGGCCAAACTGCAGGAATGGATCAAACACAAACAATTAAAGGTAGTTGTGATCTTCGAGGGACGCGACGCCTCAGGTAAAGGCGGCGTCATCAAGCGCATTACCCAATGCCTCAATCCGCGGGTTTGTCGTGTGGTAGCGCTGGCAAAACCCACGGAACGAGAAAAAACACAATGGTATTTTCAACGATATGTGCCCCATCTGCCGGCAGCCGGGGAAATGGTGTTGTTCGACCGCAGCTGGTACAACCGCGCCGGTGTCGAGCGCGTGATGGGGTTTTGCAGTGAGGACGAATACCGGGAATTTCTGCGGTCCTGCCCCTCGTTTGAGCGGATGCTGGTCCGCTCTGGAATCATCCTGGTCAAATATTGGTTTTCTATCAGTAATGAAGAACAAGAACGTAGATTTCAACAACGTTTGCGCGACCCGACTCGACGCTGGAAATTAAGCCGGATGGATATGGCGTCCCGCGAACGATGGATCGAGTACTCGCGGGCAAAAGACGAAATGTTCGATTACACCGACATAAAACAGGTCCCGTGGTACGTCGTAGAGGGGGATAGCAAACGTCGGGCGCGTCTGAATTGCATCCGGCACCTGCTGAGCATGATCCCCTACGAAGACCTGACGCCAGAGCCCCTGAAACTCCCCGAACGCAAGACTGTTTCCGGTTACATGCGGCCGCCCAAGCACGACCAAAACCTGGTGCCGAACTACTACCCGTAAACATTACGCACGAACCGAACTGGATTGGCCAGCGCGTCCGCTGCTGGCTGCGGCGACCGGTTCGATGAAACGGCCGAAAACTCAGGTCACTGTAAAACGATCATTCTGGGCCGTGACCAAACGTGTCGCGGTAATCGCGAAAAATAGATACAGACAGATTGGGGTGATTGGCTTCACACGCATGCGCAAGATACTTCGACAATCCATGGAAAACGTTGACGGGCTGGTCGTCCAGTTCGCATACCGCGATGCCGACGGAAAGCTGACGCAACGAGTGGTGAGTCCGATTCGGTTTCTCGCCGGCGATCGATTCTTGGGGTTGTGCCTGTGCCGCGAAGAACCGCGGCAATTCTATCTGGCCCGATGCCGGGACATGCAGTTGAAATGCGCCGCCGATTATGTGATGCCGGTGCCAATTTGCACGCTGGCAATCGATAAAGACTTTCGCAGCCAACCCGATGTGGTTGAGGATCAGGCCGAGGGTTGATTGGCCCGGTAGATGGCCATGAACTTTTCAAACGCGACACCATTACCGTGCGGCGGCGTCGGATCGGGTAATCCGGACTCGGCAAGAGACGACTGCAGCGCATTCAGATGCGTGTCGACGATGTCGGCCAACCGTTGACGGAGGGCATCCACATAAGCAACGTCGTCCGGCGAATCCGTTTGCTCGCCCGGCGCAGGGGCTTCCTGCTCTCCGGCCAGCAAGGTACCGATCGCGGCCAGAAAATCGTCGCTGGCGATTCGCAATGCCTCAATGGACGTTTGAGAATCTGCTCCGTCGGCCAAGGCCCGCCGCAAATCGCTATCCAATTGATCGACCAATTCCAGGCTGGACTCGATGTTGGCGGCCAACGGTTCGACGCCGGCCAAATTCTGAATCTCGGATGTTAACTCGCTGATTAAGCTATTGGCGCCTGCGTCCAGGATGGCGGTCGTGTTTTGCTGGTGGATGGCCTGCAATTCCGTTTGAAAATTCAGACGCAATCGAACGTCGGCCACGCCACGGTAATGTCCCTCCAGCAAATTCTGGATCACGCCCGGTTGCTTTGGTTCCGTCGCTGTTTCGGCCACGGTTGTTTCAGGCCAAGTCGCATCGGTTGGCTTGTGCTGCTTGTGAAGTTGCTGAATCGTATGATGACCGGGCCCATCGAATCGCGGCACAGTTGCATTAACGTTCATTTTGAACCCAATGATTTGTTCGGCTTTCTCTTCCAGGTGGAGTTATCGAAGCGTGCGTTCTGGCTTGGCGTGCCCGTCCAATCATTTGCGGCAGTTCGCCGCGCCATGTTCCGGTCGTAGCGGTCACAAAAGATGCAACGACATCGGACAGTTGAATCGCTCGCGGTGAAGTCGGATTGCTACGCTGTTTCACCCGCGATGATCTCCAGCACCTGGTCGTGTAAATGACCATTGGTGCCGAGCGACGTACCACCGCGGATGGACGCTTGGCCACTCCAATCGCTGAACCGCCCGCCCGCCTGCTCAATCACCGGCAAAACTGCCGCCACGTCCCAAGGGCTGACGATCGGATCGACCATGATTTCGGCCCTTCCGGTAGCGACCAGCAGATAACCGTACGCATCGCCCCAAGTGCGGGTGATCGACGATTGCGTTTCCAGCGCGGTAAACGCGCTAGCCGCGTCGCGGTCGGCAAACGTGTCGACCTGGCTGGTGACAAAGGTGGCATTGCCAAGTTGTTTGCAACTGGAAACTTGCACGCGTCCCCAATCGCGGCGACCCGGCTGTCGATGCCATGTGCCCAATTCGTCGGCCGCCACCGCCGATTCATTCAAAGCGGGAATCACGATCGCGCCGGCAATGATTTCACCTTCTTCATTTGGCGGCCCGTGTTCCAAGCCCACCAGCGTGGCGTACAGAGGAACGCCGCAAATAAACGACTTGGTGCCGTCGATGGGATCGATGATCCAGCGGTAATTGCTGGTCCCCTGCCGCTCATCAAATTCTTCGCCCAAGATGGAATCGTCACCAAACGACTGCGCCAACTGTTCGCGGATCAGCCGCTCGGCGCTGCGATCGGCCTCGGTCACCGGCGTTGCATCGCCTTTGCGATCGATGGCCAGCGTGTCATCGCCAAAAAAATCGAGTGTCCGACGGGCGGCGGCGTAGGCCAGATCCAGCATGGCGGACAGCCGCCCGCCGTGAAGCTGGGACCATCGATCTGGGGATTGAGTCACAGGATATTTGGCAGCGAATGCGATTGGTGATTCAGAATGGACGTTAGCTTATACGAAATCCGGATCGATTTGAGCGCGGGAGTATTTGGGAGGCTCAAGATCAACGCATTATCACCTGCGTCCAATCTCTTACGAGATTTGCTACGATGGGGTGCGCGCAGATTTATTGCACGCATTGCAGAGGTATGGCAGGAGGTGGATTGATGAACCGATTTGAACAGGTCTCGCGCCGACAATGGTTGTCGCAAACCGCTGTGGTGGGGGCCGCTGCCTTGACACCCACGATGGTTTTCGGTCGCAACCGCCGAACGCCGCCCAGCGATCGAATGGTGGTTGGCGTGATTGGCTGCGGCAAAATGGCCAACGATTATCACCTGCCCGAACTGTTGCGCATGGATGACGTGCAAGTCGTGGCCGTTTGCGAAGTCGATGAAACGCGGCTGCAACATGCCAGAAAAAAAGTCGACGCGGCGTACGAGGCAACCTCCAACGGCGGCGGGTGTTCGGCAACCAAGGACTTTCGCCAGATCATATCGCGCAACGACATTGACGCCGTCTGTATTGCCACGCCGGATCACTGGCATGCCATTCCGATCATTGAAGCATGCAAAGCGGGCAAGGACGTGTATTGTGAAAAACCGCTGACGTTGACCATCGCCGAAGCCAAGGCGTGCGTGGACGCAGCCCGGCACCATCAGCGCGTGTGCCAGGTGGGCAGCCAACAGCGATCCAATGTATTCGGCCCGTTTCGCGAAGCCGTGGAGATTATTCGCAGCGGTCGCCTGGGAAAGATCGAGCGTGTCACGGTCGGCGTGGGTGATCCGAGTGTGTCTTGTGACTTGCCCGGTGAAGCGATGGAACCGGGATTGGACTGGGACATGTGGTTGGGGCCGGCGCCGATGCGGGCCTATCATTCGATCTTGTCACCCCGTGGCGTGCACAACCATTTTCCGGCGTGGCGCCGATACCGCGAATATTCCGGCGGCGGTCACACCGACATGGGCGCTCATCATTACGACATTGCGCAATGGGCGCTGGACCTGGATCAATCGGGGCCCGTGCGGATCGTGCCGCCCGACCAACCAAACGCGAAACGAGGTGTCACCTACCACCTTGCCAGTGGCGTCGTGATCAAGCACGGCGGTCCCGGCGGTTGTGAGTTTCACGGCAGCGCCGGCCGGCTGCGGATCGACCGCGGCCATTTAAGCAGCGAGCCCGAGAGCATCGTCTCGGAACCGTTGGGCAAAGATGACGTGCATCTGTTTCGTTCACCGGGGCACCATCGCAACTGGATCGATTGCATCAAGTCGCGGGCTAAGCCGGTGGCCGACATTGAATACGGCGCCCGCACAGTAACGATGATTCACCTCGGCAATCTGGCCTATTGGCACCGCCGGCCGTTTGGCTGGGATCCCGAGCAATGGAAATTTGCCGACGCGGCCGATATGGAGTTGTTGGACCGCCCGCGGCGGGACCCCTGGCAACTGCCAGATGTGCAATAGCGCGAAGCGGCCAGCGATCCTCCTTCTCCCTCTGGGAGAAGGTGGTCCCGGCAGGCCCGGGACCGGATGAGGGCAAGACAATCAGCCTGGCGCGCGGCATCCGCTGCCAGTAAGAATTGTCGCGCTTGGCTTTGGTCGTCGACTTGGTTCCTACTCTCACCCAAGCCCCGCCGTTGGCGGGTCTTTGCCCTCTCCCCGAGGGCGAGGGCCAGCGGCCCCGGGACCGGATGAGGGCCTGATCAGGCCGGCACGGCTTCGACGATGGCATTGCCGCCGTTCGTATCGACGATTCGTTGCAGCTGCAATCCGGCATTTTGCAGCAACGATCGAAACTGTGGTTCGGTGCGCTCGCGGCCTTCGACTAGCGTCAACATCATCAAATCCATCAACGCTTTTTGCGGGATGGGTTCATTGGACTCGCTTAACACGACGTCCACGATCAGTATTTTCCCGTCGGGCCGCATGGCGGTTTTGATGTTGGTGAGAATCTTTGTGGCGTGTTCGTCGTTGAATCCGTGGATGATCCCCTTCAGCAAATAGGCATCGGCGCCTGGCGGGACCGATTGAAAAAAGTCGCCGCCCACCAATTCGCAGCGTCCACCTACGCTGCTGTTGCGCAGGTTATTGGCGGTTTCGACAACCGCCGGCAAATCGAACAGAATCCCCCGCGGATTCGGATTGGCTTCGAGAATCCCTTTCAACAGTGAACCTTGGCCGCCGCCCAGATCGACGATGGTATCGAATTGGCTGAAGTCGTACGACTCGACGATGGCGGCCGCCGCCGTGGTCGCGCCCGCGTTCATGGCAGCGTTATAGATCTCCGCGTCACGCGGATTCTTGGCCAGGTATTCGTACATCGAGCAATCGTGCATCCGCGGAAAAGCCGGCTCGCCAGAGCGTACCGTTTTCAGCAGTTGGCCCCAGGGTCGCCAGATAAACGGCGCGCCGAGCATGACGGCCCAGGGCCGAGTGCCGCTGGGGTGGTCCGATTGCAGCGTTTGCCCCAGCGGCGTCAATTCAAAGTCTCCACCGGGCAACTCGCGCAACAGCTTTAAACTGCACAAGGCCCGCAGCAATCGGTGCAGCGCGGCGGAATCGGTTTTGGTCACCTCGGCGATGGCTGCCACGGGATTGGGACCTTTGGCCAATATGTCGGCAATTTTTAACTTCGCGGCACAATAGACAGCTTGGGCGGCCAAGCCACCCGGCCAAATCATGGCAAACAATTCGCTGGCCTGTGCAGCCGGATCGGCTTGAGTGTTTTGTGTAGTCATGAGGTGAAAAGCGTCTGATTCGAGAATTGAGTTATTGGATATGATTTGAGGTCTCCGCCGGCAAGTGGCAAGCGGTGCGCTTGGCCGTTATCTTAATGCGATAAGGCATCCCTGGTAAAGGAAATTCACAAACAGCCGGAATCAGCATGAAATGTACAACCACCAACTCGGTTACCGTCGTGCTCACATGCTGCGTACTGGCGAGTTGTTTCGCTGTCGCAGAACAACCCGCACCACCAGACGAGCGGCCAAATATCATCGTCATCATGTCCGATGACATGGGCTATTCGGACATCGGTTGTTACGGCGGCGAGATCAAAACGCCGACGCTCGATGGGTTGGCCGCCAACGGCTTGCGGTTCACCCAGTTTTATAACACCGGTCGTTGTTGCCCCACTCGCGCTAGCCTGCTGACCGGGCT
>JBFILF010000071.1:0-15137 GCA_041599835.1 Pirellulaceae bacterium | reverse complement strand
TTGGCGGATGTGGGCGGGACATTGCCGGTCGAAATCGCCAACTTGGGCCACGACATCATCGTCTTTCAGCCGGCATATCGATCGATTGACGAAGCGGGTTGCCGCATCGAAGACACGGACATCCGATTTGAAACGGCGGTCGGCAACCACCTGGTGGCTGGCCGCCTGTTGCAAAGCGAGTTGCCAAACAGCCAGGTCAAAATTTACTTTGTCGACCAGCCGAAATATTTCGATCGCGACGGGCTATACCAGGAGCGCGGCACGGATTACCAGGACAATTGCGAACGGTTTGTGTATTTCTGCCGGGCGGTGCTCGACGCGCTGTTACAACTCAACTGGCGGCCGGATGTGATCCATTGCAACGATTGGCAAACCGGGTTGATCCCGGCGTATCTAAAGACCATCTATCGCGATGCTGGTTTGTTCGATGAATCCGCTTCCTTGATTACCATTCACAATCTGGCCTATCAAGGAAACTTCTGGCACTGGGACATGTTGCTGACTGGATTGGACTGGAAATATTTCAACTGGCATCAGATGGAGTTCTACGGGCGCCTTAATTTTTTAAAAACGGGTTTGGTGTTTGCCGACGCGATCAGTACGGTCAGCCCGCGTTATGCCCAAGAAATTCAGACCCCCGAACACGGCTGTGGTTTGCAAGGCGTTTTATCCGAGCGGCGCGACCGGCTCACCGGTATTCTCAACGGCATCGATCCGGAATTGTGGAATCCGCAAACCGATCCCCAGTTGCCCCAAAACTATGGCATCGACGACTGGACGGTCGGCAAAGCAGCTTGCAAAGAGCAGTTGCGCCGAGAATTGGGGCTGAATCAGTCGACGGGACCGCTGGTGGGAATCGTGGGTCGTTTGGCCAGCCAAAAAGGCTGGTCATTAATCATGCCGGTGCTTAGCTTTTGGCTGAAAATCCAAGATGTGCAATGGGTCGTGCTGGGTACCGGAGACGTACAAATCGAACAAGGCCTGTTGGCGCTTGCCAAACAACACCCGGACAAGTTGGCCGTGCGAAACGAATTTTCCGATGCGCTGGCGCGGAAGATCGAAGCTGCGGCCGATATCTTTTTGATGCCCAGCAAGTACGAGCCATGCGGATTGAATCAGCAATACAGCATGCGGTACGGCACGGTACCCGTCGTGCATGCAACGGGCGGCCTGGCCGACACCGTGACCGATGTGAATCCGCAGACATTGCGGCGCGGCTCGGCGACCGGATTTTCATTTGACCAATATGCGGTCGACGGATTGGAAACGGCGTTGGCCCGCGCGGTGGACACTTACCTGAATCGACCGGCGGAGTGGAAGCAGTTGGTGGAAACCGGCATGCAGCAAGATATGTCGTGGGCCGCCAGCGCCGCGAAATATGTGCAGCTGTACCAGCACACACACCAGCGGCTGGCACCGCCGCGCCAAACCGTTTGAACTGCATTGCGGCTTCGCGGTTTCGTCGATTGGCCGAGGCGGCTGCCTGACTGACAGTCGATGGCTGATTGGCCTATATTGTGCTGGGCCCCGCTCGGGATTCGCGGCAACACGTTCTGGAATTTGTTCACCTCTGCATGACAGACCTTCGCTACGACCCGATCTTCGAACGCTGGGTGTGCATCGCCGAAAACCGCATGCAAAGGCCGATTGAATTCCAGCACTCGATCGGTCGGCAGCCCGGCCTGGAATGCCCTTTTTGTCGCGGCAACGAATCGTTGACACCCGCCGCCATCGCCGAATTGGCGGTCGGGGGCGGCAGGGCGGATTCGGCCGAGTGGACGATCCGCGTGATTCCGAACAAGTATCCGGCCTTCGAATGCGCCGCCGGCAACTCGCCGGCACCCAACTCGGAAGAACCACTATCCCCTGGCAGCGGTGGTTCCCCCGGTCCAGGCAAACAAGAGGTGATTATTCTGTCGCCGCGACACGTGACGAGTCTCAGCGAATTGAACGCCGCCGAGTTAACGACCAGTTTCCAGGTATTCCAACAGCGGGTGCGGCATTATCAGCAGGTGCCGGGGATTCAGCACGTTAGCCTGTTCATGAATTGCCGGCCCGATTCCGGCGCCTCGATCGAGCACGTTCATTTTCAGTTAATCGGCATGCCGATTTGCACGCCTCAGGTCCGGCAACCATTCCAGCGAATGGTTGGCGATTCCGGCAATGGAGTTTCCCCTTGGCATCGACGATTACAATTCGAACTGGATGACCAGCGGCGAATCCTCGAAGTCAACGATCGGTTTGTCGCGTTGTGTCCATATGCCAGTCGACATGCTTTTCAGATTCAGTTGATACCGACTGAGGGGCTCGGCAGTTTTTCGGAACTGGACATCGAGCTGTGCCACGAACTGGCGCGATTGTGCCAGCAGTGGATCGCGCGGCTGGAACAGTGCTTGGACGCACCCGCCTACAACCTGGTGTTTTTCCTGCCCCCGAACGAGCAAGCCACAGCGCCGTGGTTCGTGGAAATTTCGCCGCGGTTGGCACACACCGCTGGCTTTGAGCTGCTGACCGACTGCTGGGTCAATCCGACCTCGCCCGAATCGGCCGCTACACGATTACGCGATCGATGATCGAGTCGCCAGATTGCGCTTGCACATTTTCGCAAGAGTCTTAGCATTGCATCAGTGACGCTACTCGCATTCTGTGGTCGCTGAGGTGGGCAAACGATTTATGCCAGAACATCGAATCAAGCTCTGTCTGGTTTTGCACAACCATCAGCCGATCGGCAACTTTGATGACGTGATCGAGCGGGCTTATTCGCAAAGTTACTTGCCGTTTTTGGAGCTGTTTGAATCCTTCCCGGATCTGCGGATCTCGATGCACACCAGCGGTCCGCTGATCACCTGGCTGCAACAACGCCGACCCGAATACCTGGAGCGAATTGCCCAGCTGGTACAGAGCGGCCGAATTGAAATCATCGGCGGCGCGTATTACGAGCCAATTTTGACCATGATCCCGCCGCGGGACCGCCGCGGGCAAATCCAACAATTCAGCCAATGGCTGGGCCGGCGATTCGACACATCGATTCGCGGCCTGTGGGTGCCAGAGCGGGTGTGGGAAGCGTCGTTGGTGAGCGATTTGGTGGAAGCGGGCATCGAATACACGGTTTTGGACGACTACCATTTCCGCTGCGCGGGCCTGGCGCACAACCAGTTGCTGGGTGACTACGTGACCGAAGACAACGGGTCGGTGCTTCGCGTGTTCCCGGGCAGCGAACCCTTGCGCTACACCATACCGTTTCATGACCCCCAAGAGACCATCGATTACTTGCATGAAATCGCCCAGCAACGCCACAACGCGACCGTCGTGTTTGCCGATGATGGCGAAAAATTCGGCACCTGGCCGGAAACGCACGAACACGTTTACGTCAACGGCTGGTTGCGGCGATTCTTTGACGCGCTAACGGAGAACCGCCATTGGATTGAGACCTCGACACTGGCCCATGCCGCAGATACCACGGTGTCCCAAGGCAAAATCTATTTGCCGGCTGCCAGCTACCGTGAAATGACCGAATGGTCCTTGCCGGTGGAGCGTCAGTTGGAGTTTGACGAAGTGGTGCATCAGATGCAAAACGACTGGCGCTGGCCGCGCATCAAAAAATTCTTACGCGGCGGCTTCTGGCGAAACTTCAAAGTCAAATACGAGGAAGCCAATGAACTGTACGCGCGGATGATGGCCGTCAGCCGACGGTTGGAGGAGGCTGAGACTGGCGGACAGGCACTGGACAGCCCGGCCGCCATCGATTGGCTCGACCAGGCGCGAGATCATTTGTATCGCGGCCAGTGCAACTGTGCTTACTGGCACGGCGCGTTTGGAGGAATTTACCTGCCGCATCTGCGCAACGCCGTCTACTTTCACCTGATCTACGCCGATAACTTGATCGACCGCGCCGTGGGCCAGGCTGCCAATACGATTGAAGCCGCTGATTTTAATTTCGATCTGCGGCCCGAAGTGCGGTTGTGCAACCGCGACCTGATTTGTTGGTTCCGGCCCAGCGCCGGCGGCCAAATGTACGAGCTGGATCTTCGCGATATCGGCCACAATCTACTGGCCACCATGCAGCGGCGCCGCGAAGCTTATCACGAAAAAGTCAAACGCGGGCCACAGCAGCAACACGGGCATGCCGCCAGCATTCACGACCGAGTTGTTTTCAAACAAGAGAACTTGGATCAGCACCTGGTCTACGATGCCTCGCCCCGAAAAAGTCTCATCGATCATTTTTGGAGTATGGAGGCAACGCCGGATCAGGTGGCGCGGTGCCAAGCGCCCGATTTGGGTGATTTTGCCACCGGACAATACCAATCCACATTGCGGCGCGACCCGCAACGAAATCAGATCTTGATGCGGCGCGAGGGCCGAGTCGGCGATCATCCAATCACGATCACCAAGGGCGTCACCTTGGGACCGCCCGATCAACCGCTGTTGATCGCGTACTTGCTGGAGGGATTGCCGACCGATCAGACCTGGCGGTTTGCCATCGAGTTTAATTTTGCCGGCCTGGCCGCCGGCAAGGAGGATCGCCAATTCCTGGACGCCAAGGGACAACCGCTGGGTGATGTGGGTCGCTCCCTCGATCTCAGTCACTGCGATCGATTGTCTTTGACGGATCAATGGTTGGGATTGCAAATCGATTTGAATTGGGATTGCCCCGGGGGAGTTTGGACCTTTCCCATCCAAACCGTCAGCCAATCGGAATCGGGATTCGAATTGGTTCATCAGTCAACGGTGGTGCAACCGCACTGGCTGGTGCGGGGAGATGAGCAGGGTCGCTGGGCCGTTCAATTGCAGTTGTCCGTGCAAACCCGATCGCCGACGGCCCGCCCGGTAGAGCCCGCGCCGTTGACGTCGGAAATCAACTGATCGCCCTGCCTGTCGCCAACGGCGCCCAAGTTCGGCCGCTTGGCCATGAGTGATAGCAGGTAGCACCCCGTCCGGCCGCGGCCCGTTGACGTCGATCGATCTTGCCCTGTTTCGTCAGCTTGGGTAACAATCCATGTCCCGTTTCTGCGTCGACATCGTTGCGCCGACTCAATACCCGCAGTCTGATCGGATCGTTTGATCAGTAAACAGGAGGAATTCCCATGGCACGGACGTCGTTGGTGATCATTGGCTGTTTGATCGCTGGTTTTTCAGTGGCAGAACTTTTGGCTCAATCGTCCTCGCCCCAAGCGGGTAAGGATTGCCAGGCGTGTACGGCGGGCGATTGCACGGTGTGTTCGATGGCGGATGCTGCTGCGGCCAAAGCGGTGAATCTCACCGCCGAAGTTTGCACGGGTGTCAATTGCGGCCAATCCGATTGTCACGGCGCAGGCTGCAAAGCTTGCGACTTTGTGGGTCATCGTGGCGACTGCCCGCATTGCCAAGCGGAAACGAAATCGCAAACGGCGCGCGTTCAGATGCGCGTCGCTTCGTCAACCAGCCAATCGGAACTGGCAAACAATCGAGCTGAATTGGCCGCTCAACTGGCCGAATACCTCACGACGGAGTCGCACGATGCCGAGCACATTCGCCAAGTCCTGCATCTGTCTCTGGAGGTCACGGCCGAAAACGCGCACCTTGCAGCGCTGGCCTCGCAATCCAAAAACATCACTCGGGAAAGCATGGAGCTGCGGGCCGACCAGTCACTGGGTTTGATGCGGCAAACGCTCGTTCAACAACTACACGAGATGCGACAGATGTTCTCGGAGATGCAAGCCAATCTAAACGGTTTATCGACGACGGTGCAGCAATTGCGGCAGCAAGCCGCCCATGGCAATGCGCTGGACACCACGCTGCATCCGCCGCACGCGCCATGGGTCGGCACCGAACATCCACCCCATGCCCAGGCCGACTTGATCCAACACCTGCAACAGCGCATTCGCGTGCTCGAAGATCATTTGTTGGCGACGCGCCCCGTTGATTCTCGCCGCACCCCCTGGCAGACCGGATCGTTGCGGCCGATTCAAAGTGCCTCGATGCCGCTTGCGCCAATCAACCAACCTCCCGCTCGCCTGGCCCCCCGGTCCAATACGCCATTGGCGTCGGCCCCCAGCGACCTGACCATAACGGGCCCGTCCCGCAATCGGTCCGCGGCGTTTCACCGCCAACCGCTGCAGGTCCAATCGTATTACGTTGCCGACGTCCTGGCACCTCCTTTTGCCACGTCGGTGTTGCAGTTGATCCAGACGATCAAATCACGTGTTGACCCGGAGTCGTGGGACCATTCGATGATCGAAATCGCCGGCCCAGCCGTGACGCTGGTCATCGCACAGACGCCGGAAAATCACCAACGGATCGTGCAACTGCTGAAACAGTTCAACCAGGACACGTCGTGGGCGACCGATCCCGAACCGACCAGTCGTCAGGCCGTGTATCACGAACGGTAACCGCCGTCGATCGTGGCGCTACACTGAAATAATGAAATATCGTCTTTGAGCCCAGGGCATCCACGCCCTGATTTGACTCCTTTCCCCGGTGAGACGGCTTTAGCATGACCGGCGCGCACCGGGGGCTGCCGCATTACCCTTCCAGTTCGACGCCCAATCCGTTGGCGATGCGATTGACGAATGCAAAATAGCCGACGATGCAACAGATATCGTGAATGCCGCGATCGTCGAATCCGACGGACCGCAATTGGGCAATGTCGGATCGGTCGATCGCGTGCGGCGTCTCGGTCAGCTTGATCGCATAGCGCAGCATCTGCCGATCCGCATCGGCCAGCTCGACTGCCTCGCAGTCCTCGCCCAGACGGGAGGCGAAATCATCTGCCGCCGTCGGCGCCACGCCGCTGCGGATCAGTTCGCGACGCAGACCGCGCGCGTGGTGCTCCACTCAGTAATGGCACTGATTCAGTGCCGATACGGCCGTGGCAATCAACTCGCGTTGCACGCGCGTGAGGGGACCGGGCCCGTGCATCAGTTCGATGTACAGGTCGTAATGCAACCGCATCACGCGACTGTGTATGCCGTGAACGCGCAGGATGTTGTCGGTGTCGTCGACCCGGTCGTGTTCGGGAATCTCGGCAGGCGATACGTAACGCACAAAGGCCATCGATATTCCGATTAATCAAGACGGTTTATTTCGCTAGCGCGAACCAGTCGACCTGGGTATCAAAATCATCGCCACCGAAGGGGACTTGGGCCAGGACGGGCGCCACCGATCGCCGCTCGATTTCGCCCCGGTTCGTGGCGGTGCTCATGTCGCCTTCAAAGCCTTCTGGATCGGTCAGCACGATACCGGCAACTTTTAGGCCGTCTCCGTAGCAGGCAGCGGCAATCAGCGTTTGCATCGTGTAATTGATACAGCCGAGCACGTTGGGCACGACAATGATCAACGGATAACCGATGTCGGCGGCGATTTCGGCCACAAATTCATGATCGCCCATCGGCGACATCAGGCCGCCGGATCCTTCGACGATGGCGATCTCGCATTGATCCTTCCACACCGACAGGCCTTTGCGAAGCAGCAACGGGTCAATCTCTTTACCCTCGGATTTGGCGGCCAGATGCGGCGCCAGCGCCGCTCGAAAACGCTGCGGACAAACGGCATCCAGCGTCAACGGATGGCCGGCAGCTTCCCATAGCGCCACGGCATCTTCGGAAACCACTTCGTCGCCCACGCGGATGCAATCGCTGGCGGCGGGTTTGTACACGCCAACTTTGCGGCCGGCTTTGACCAGCGCTCGCGCGATGAGTGAGGCAACAAACGTCTTGCCCGCCTCAGTTGAAGTTCCAGTGACAAAAAGCCCGCGTGGCGGTTTGTCTAACATGCTTGTAAAGTTACCATGCGACTCAATCACGTCCAGCCGACATTCTACGCCCGCCGCGCAGCCACTCCAACTCGCTATATTCAATGGTATGACTCAAACCCCCGACGGCCGCGGTGAAATCGTCGAACAACATGGTGTGGTTCGCGTGGCCTGCCTCCAGATGGCATGCTCGGCATCCCCCGAGCAGAATTTGCAATCGGCCTTGTCCAGCGTCACGGCGGCGGCCGACCAAGGCGCGCAAGTCGTCTGCCTGCAAGAACTGTTCACCAGCCGGTACTTTTGCCAATCCGAAGACCATCGTCACTTTGAGCTGGCCCAGCCCATTCCGGGCCCCACGACGCAACAGCTGTGCGATTCAGCCCGCCAGCATTCGGTGGTGATCGTGGCAGGTTTGTTCGAACGCCGCGCTGCCGGATTGTTCCACAACACCGCGGTGGTCATCGATGCCGACGGGATGATGATCGGTCAGTACCGCAAAATGCACATTCCCGATGATCCGTTTTACTACGAAAAATTTTATTTCACGCCCGGCGACTTGGGCTTTCGAGCGTTTTCAACCCGATTTGGCCGCATCGGCGTGTGTATTTGCTGGGACCAATGGTTTCCGGAAGCCGCGCGACTGACCGCGCTGGACGGTGCCCAATTGCTCGTTTACCCAACCGCTATCGGCTGGCTGGACGAGGATCGACAGGCCTACGGTGACAGTCAAATGCGCGCCTGGCGAACGATGATGCATTCGCATGCCATTGCCAACGGGGTGTTTGTGGCGGCCCCTAATCGCGTCGGTCGCGAAGACCACATCGAATTTTGGGGGGCTTCGCTGATCTGCGATCCCTATGGCAATCGACTGGCCGAGGCTTCACAAACCGAAGCCGACGTGGTGATCGCTGATTGCGATTTAGCCCAGATTGAGACGGCGCGAACTCATTGGCCGTTTCTCCGCGATCGACGGATCGACTGTTACCAGAATCTGAGCAAGCGGTGGATCGATGTCCGCAGCTGATGCCGTCCCCGCCCAGCAGGGATTTCGCATGCCAGCAGAATGGCAACAGCACGAGGCGACTTGGGTGGCCTGGCCGCACAATCGGGAAACCTGGCCGCGCAATTTGGAGGCCGCGCAGCACGAGTTCGTTCGGCTGGTGGAAACCATTGGCAAAGGCGAATCCGTGTGCCTGATTGCCTCGGGGGAAGCACTGCAGCAGGCCCGGCAGCGGTTGTCGCATTTAGCCACCGTCGAGTTTTTTGACGTGCCCACCAACGACGCCTGGCTCCGCGATTACGGTCCAACATTCGTGGTGAATCGGCGAACGCGTCGACTGGCCGCTGTAACCTGGCGGTATAACGGCTGGGGTGAAAAGTATCCGCCGTTTGACGCCGACGCGCAGGCGGCCGCCCGCATTGCCGATGCGAGTGGCTGCGACAGGGTGTTTTCCACCGATTATGTCGTCGAAGGCGGCGCGATCGAAATCAACGATGCGGGAGATCTGATTACCACGATTTCCTGCCTGTTGAATTTCAATCGCAACCCGATCCCGGGCGCGACATCGACGGCCGACACGTTGGATGCGGGTCGCTTCGACCAATACCAGAATACTTTTTCACAAATGTTGGCGGCGTTTACCGGAGCATCCAGCGTCAATTGGCTGTCGGGCGCCGCGCTGGCCGGCGACGATACCGACGGTCATATCGATCAGCAACTGCGATTTGCCTCCGACCGTTTGGTACTGGTGGCGCGAGGATGTCGCCCCGACGATCCGCAAGACATCGAGTTGCAGCAAAATCTGCAGGAAATCCGCAGGACATTTGCCGCCCAGGACAAATCGCTGCAGGGTTTGGATTTGCCACTGCCGTTTCCCATCGAATTGCACGGTGAGCGATTACCGGCCAGCTACTTGAATTTTTACATTTGCAATTACGGCGTGATCGTTCCGCAATTTGACGATACGCTGGCGGACATCCGAGCCTTGGAAGTGCTGCGGGCCGCATTTCCCGATCGCCGCGTGATCGGATTGCCTTCGTTAAATTTAGCCTGTGGATTGGGGTCGTTTCATTGTTTGACGCAGCAACAACCGGCAGTGGAAACCGGAAGTTGAACGAATTGGCAATATCGTCCTGGCGGTGACAACCTTTCAGATGGCATTTTTGGATCGCACGGTTTGAAGCATAATAGAACGCTCCTCACGGGCTTTCACGACGAAATGATTTGGTTTGGACGACGTTGATGCAGTTGCGCGCTGATTACACACCTGGATACTTTCGCCGCTTCTTGTGGATCGCGCTGGCTTGCGCCGCCTTCGCGGGCTGGTGTTTTTATGATGGCCTGGTCGCTTACCCGAAGAAGCTCGATCAAGCAGAGGTTTACTGGGCGCTGGACGAAGCGACTCGCGACAAGCAGTGGCGAGACATTACCGCAGCCAACCAATGGCCCCCATCTCCGCCAGACCCGACGAAAGAAATCAACGGCAAGATCCAAAGCCAGTTTTTCATGGCCGGCGTGTGCATCGTGATCGGGACGTTCTGCCTGCTCAAATGGCTGCTGGCCAAGGGCAGTTGGGTGGAAAACACCGAGACCGGTCTGCGGACGAGCCGCGGCAAACAAGTGCAGTTCGATCAAATCGAATCGATCGACAAAACGCGATGGGAAAAAAAGGGCATCGCCAAGATCCGTTACCAGGACAACTCAAAGGCCAAATCGTTTGTGTTAGACGACTTCAAATATGATCGGGCCGTGATGGGCAAAATCTTGCGGCTGGTCGAATCCCATCTCTCCGCCGAACAAATCGTCGGCGGGCCGCCGGAACCGGACGACGACGAGTCGGACGATGACGGCGAACCGTCCAACGTCGCCGAAGGTAGTGCAACCGGTTAAAGCTGGAGGCAGGTTCTAACTGTCGTCGTTTTCGTGCTGATCTGATAACGTCAAGTGCTGCACCGTGTCGCGGTTGGCGCGGCATGATGGACGACGAAACTTCGCGATGCCCGCCCACGTTGATGCCACGTAAAAATGCGATGACGGTTTGCCATGGTTGATCCGTGTCGTCATTGGGCCCGGTCCATTAATTTAGGCGCCGCGCCTTGATGCGGACGTAGGGCGGCAGGTAACCGCTGCGGTGAGCCAACGAACCGGGCGCGGCATCCGCTTTGGCATGCCGCGGCTCCAGCAGGTCCTCTATCGCAAACCCGGCCCGGCACATCCATCCCACCAGTTGCTCCCAGCGGTGCAGGTATTCACGCGCGCCGCTTTCACGCAGCGGCGATTTGCCCACAAATGCTGGCAGCGGTTCGCGCCGATAGTACCGCTCAGTCACCAGATAGCCGTGGCCGGCCGGTTGCAACTCGGCCTGCAGGCTCGCCGGTTGTTTGTGCTGGCTGATGTACAGTCCACCGCTGCGCACCACGCGGGCGACTTCGCGGTAAACACCCGCCACGTCGGGCACGTAACAAGTGCTGACCGGGTGGATGACCAAATCGAATTGTTGATTGCCGAACATGGCAAGGTTATCCATCGACGTCTGCACGGTGGAAAGATCCAACTTGCGCTGCCGCGCAACCTCACGGTCCAGCTGCAGCATCCGATCGCTCACATCGGCAACCGTCACCCGTCCGCCGGCCGCGGCATACAAGGGACCTTGGCGGCCACCCCCGGCCGCCAGGCACAGCACGTGCCAGCCGCGGATCGAACTGCCCAACCAGCCGGGCGGATCGACGCACACCAACGGGTTGGCGAACAACTGATCTTCCGCCGGACGCGTCAGCGGATGGCCGGCGGCAGCCAGCTGGTCCCAAGCCGCTTGATTATGTTCCTGCCAATCGTTCTGATTGGATTCTTCGTCGGGATTGATGATGGACATGGGATTTGAATTCAAGCCGGCAAGCGGCGACATTATGTAGCCGCGGTATTTCGTTTAAGTCACTGGAGCACCGATCGCCAATGCCAGCGCGGATAATCGACGTCGATTTTCACCACCGGCATCGCGTGCGGTGGTGCGAAACGGACGCCAGCGGTTTCGTTCATTTTGCTAACTATGTCCGCTACATGGAAGAAACCGAGTACGCTTTTTTGCGATCGCGCGGCTTGTCGATCGTGATGCAGGATCAGCGGGGCACCATCGGATTTCCCCGCGTGGCCACGGAATTTGAAATACAAACTGCAGCGGGGTTCGATGATCAGCTGGACATCTGGATGCAGGTGGCAGGTAACGATGGCATCAAGCTGACGTTCCGCTTCGAAATTGCCCGTGGTCCTGATGTGGTGTGTCTGGGAAAATTCGACGTTGCCTGCTGCCGCTTCCTCCCCGGCCACCTCCCCCGCGCCATCCTGATCCCCGATTTCTTTCTCGAACGGCTACCAATGGGATGAGGTAATCTTGCAAAATATTTGAAAATCCGGTCACGCTACCAGTGATAGACGCCACCGGAAGACGAGGCTTGGTTTTTCCATCTCTCTCAACGACCTTTTTTCTGTCCAGGTGCATGATGGTCCGAACACTTTTTCTTTTGTCTTGGTTGTGCGTTTCGTTGGGTTGCCATCGCGGCCACACGGAAACGGTCGAGTTTGAACTGGACAACGGTTTGTACGTGATCCTCAAACCACTGCCGACCGCCACAATCAATGCGCTGGTCGTCCTGTACGACATCGGAAACTTGCACGACCCCAAAGGCCAATGCGGGTTGGCACACTTGGCGGAACATCTGTACGTGACCGCCGCCACCGATGCGACGCCAGCCCGCAGCGTCCAGCAATATGTGCAAGCCTATCCCGATGGCTGGAACGCACAAACTGGAGACGATTACACCGTGTTCGCAACCATGTTCCGTCCCGGCGACCAGGACCGGGAACTGGACGATGCCGTGTCACGGATGAAACAGCTGACGGTGACCGAGGCCGATTTGCGTCGCGAGTTGCCGCGGATGCAACAAGAACTGGAAAACATGTACGAGCGGATTCCGGCGCTGGCTGTGCGGAACCTCGGCCGCGAACGATTGTCGCCGCTCCCCGACGGCGGCCGGCGCGGCGGTGACATCCAGCAGCTGCAAACGGTCACCGTTGAACAAGCGCAGGCGTGGCTGGACAACCATTACAAGCCCAACAATGCCGTGCTCGTGCTGGCCGGCGCAATTGACGTCGAAGCGGCTCGTGAAACGATCGAACAGAAGTTCGGGGCCGTGCCTCCGGGCAAGACGCCAGCGGCCACGACCGCTGGCCATTCGGACGACAACGAGCGCAACGTCGAGATACAAGCCCGCGCGCACCAGCCTGACGAACGGGCCCGCGTCGGATTGACGTTTGCCGGCCCCAACCCCGACGACGAACTGTACCCCGCCTTTCTCGTCCACGTCGCGCGGATGCAGATGTCCGGCCGGCAGCTGGTCGATGACCTGAAAGACTTTCCGGTGGCCTACATGCCGGTAGATCAGCCCAGGTTCCTGTTTGTTTCGCTGCCAGTCGGAACCGACGAAACGGCACAGGACGTCGCAACGAAACTGCGCGAATTTGTTGATCAAAAAACGGGGATGCCGCTGACGCGGATGGATCCGCGGGGAACCAAAATGGCAGTCGGCATCCTGCTGGGATTGGGAAACGTCCGCGAACGCGAGCTTGCCCGGCATCCTTACGGAGCGGCATTTTCGCTGGGAAGACGGCACCAGATGGGAATCGACCCCGCCGCGTTGAACCAAGCTATTGACGAGGTCACCGACCAACAGCTGCGCCGCGCGCAACGCGAGTTTTTTGCGCAAATCAATTCCGTCGAGGTATTGGTCAGGCCACGTTAGTCGGACGCCCGGCCCGCCATATCTCTGCACGATAAGTCATTGCGAAGTCATTGCGGAGGGTCAGCGCACGGTGCTTGACCCCATGTTTTGGATCCTCGTGGCGCGGTCAGATCGTATGGCAGCCGGAACCGGCGGCCGACGTATCAAAACTGAATTCGACCACCGCTTGTTGGAAGGTCGACCATTGACTCACATGCACATCGACCGAACCTGATGTGCAATCTTCCGGCGGCCGCATGGACAGCAACATTACTTGGCGACCGGACAATTCGACCCAGTCGGTTTGCCGAATTGGCGCCGCCTGGTCTAGATCGGGACCTAGTAAAGCGTGGTCATCGGACGCAAATAGATTCATTTGCCACGATTCATCAGCTCCCTCGATGCGGAATTGATAAGCGTCCGGACGTTCGCCAACAAAAAACATCGCGACGTTGGTTCGCCCAGGATATACTCGCAATGCCCGAGCCAAATGCCGCTCGACAGACTGTTTACCGATAAACACGTTTATATTTCCTGCCCAATGAGGGTTTTTGTCGTTGCCCAACAACTCCATCAAATCTGCAGGCAGCGTCGGGGCATCCAAAACGTTACCCTGACCGGTCGTCCAGGCTGAGCGAAATAAGAAATCGATGATTCTGGCTGCCTTGCTCCGGCGTTGGCGTCCGTCACCCCCGCCCAAGGCAACCGGTTTTGTTCCGGGTGGAGTTCTCGAAATATCGCCGAGCACGTTTGGCCGTGGGCGAACCGCTTCGGTAATCAGCGTGTGTGATTGGCCCGGCGCAATCGATGGTACCGTTAGTTCGACCAGCGGTTGCCACGCGACAAATGCGCCCAACAGCGCCGCCTGGATCACCACTGGCGTCGGTGGCGTAGGCTCCTGGCTGGCATTGCGGATCGTGACTTGGATACAAACGCGATCGTCGCTGACATCCTCGAACCAAATGTCAGTCCGTTCCAGAGTCAGCGCCTGGTGCTGTTCGATGGCCCGGATGCTTGCCATTGATCGTTGCAGCTCGCGCTCATTTTCTTCTTGCGATTTGCGCCGCCGCGCGCCGAGGCGCCGTTGAGATTGAGTGGATTTGGACATGACAGTCTCCAAGAATAGATAACGGATGAGATGAGATATTGATCGCACGGTCGTTGCGCGCAATCACCCACAATTGTCGCGGCCGGCCAACGAGGGACAAGAAACAAAATGGCGAGAGGCGTGACAAACTTGGGCATTTTTTGCGACAAATCGTGGCACTTGTAACCTAGGCCAAGTGGGCGCGCAACGAGACTACGCAAACCTTGGCTGAAAGCTGTTCGGATTTTTCACGACATTTACGCAGAGACGATTTAGCGGATTCTTGCCGGCGCCTTTTGGCCTTTGGGAATCAGCGTCGTGTACTCGCGATCTTTCATTCGCTGTTGCCAGTCGGCCCGGGCCGCTGCGATGAGTTGCGGATCGTGCATCAGATCCAGCGCAGTTACTGCCATCCCTTTCCCGGCATACAAGATGCCTTTTTCGCCACTCGTCGATCCGATGGCGGCCACGTTTTGCCAGCTGTGACCGGGACTTCCCGAAACAAAACAGACTGCGCCCAGCCCGCCCGTGGGCACTTTCCAGCTG
>JBFILF010000070.1:0-15148 GCA_041599835.1 Pirellulaceae bacterium | reverse complement strand
CTGGCCAACCCGCTGGACAAAGGCGAGCCAGTCACCATTGCGATCGACGACATCGAAGAGGAAATCGAGTCCAAAATTTCAATGATGCCGATCGGCCTGCTGAATACCTGCGACAAGGAAGAAGTGCTCGATCTGCTGATGTTTATTGAATCGGCGGCCGAGCCATCCCATCCGGCCTTCTCCAAATAAATGTGCGGACACGGCCAGCACAGGTGCCGGCGTGCATGCGCCCGGCAATTGTTGATTATTCTTGTCGACATTTGCAAAGAAATGGCAAGAATGAACGGTGACCGGCGAACCAACTGATTGTGAATGTGCATCTTCATTTCTCCTGGCGGCTAGTCCCATGAAAGAACCCAAGCCCTCTCCCATCCCGACCTATCAATCGATGCCGATGCGCAGCGGGCCGGGTTGCGGTTGCGTTTTGGTGGGTATTGGCGCGGTGTGCCTGATTTTCGTAACGATGTGCATCGGCAGTTATTACGTGACGTTGCACACGTCATTGCCGTTGACCTTGATCAAAAGCGCGCTGGAAGCCGAAGGCAACGTGAAAGTGGACGGCTTGCGCGGGTCCATCTCGTCCGGATTTGAAATTGACAGATTGCAGTTCGAAGGCGAGGGCGGGCACTGGTCCGAGTTGCGCGACATCAGATTTAAATTCAATGGGTTTATGGACCTGGCCCGCTACCAACGCTTGATCATTCAAGAAGCATCGGTGGCTGGTGGCACGATTTACGCTCTTTTCGAAAACGAAGGTGAATTTGATTTCGATCCGCAAGTCGACAGCGAAGAGATTGCGTCAGAAGTGAGCGAGGGACTCGAGGAGTTTCGCGAGGAACTGGAAAGCGAAGAAGATCTCGATCAGCTAACCGAAATGAGAATCGATCTGGTCAGCGTCGCTAACCTCGACATCGTGAATCCTGAAACCGAGGTGACCCTGCAGATCAAGCGAATCGAGTTTCGCGATTTTCAAATGCTCCGAGGTCAAATCACCAAACTCGGCAACCTGCTGATTGAAAGCGACCAGCTGGACCTGGATACGGCACCCTCGGAAATCTACGCCGATTACGACGTGGCCTGGAAACTGACCGGTCGCATCAAATCCAGGTTGCACAAACGGCTGGTGGCGGACATACCGTTCCAGGTCGATTTTGCCGTGGCCGACAAAAACCAGGTCCGCACCCAGTGCAATCTGTTTGAGGGGAAAGTCAAGTTGACCGAACCGCTGCAAGAAAATTGGAGCTATGAATTGATCGATTTTTCCCCCGCTGAATACTTCGAGATGCAGCCGCCACTCAGCCCGTCGCGATGGAACGTCACAACCACCTTTCAATCGGGACCGTTGGATGAGTCGCCGGATGAGTCGCCGGACGAGTCGGCAGATATCTCGGCCGAGGCACGTGAAACAAAGTCCGGCAAGTTGCAGGCGGCTGTGACGATGTCGATCGACGCGGGCGGCACGTTTTTCCTGGGCGATTCACCGTTCACCATTCTCACCGAGCAGATCGTGATTCAACCGGACGAAGATTCTTCGGAACGACCGTACGTGGAAGCACAGGGAGAGCACCGCGGCCAGCCGGTAACGGCCCGGCTCTACCTGTTGGACCGAATGCCGTGGGTGGCTACGCGGCTGGAGTCGGAACAGGTGGCGGATTCCCGTGAGCTGTGGGCAGCAATGTTCTTTGGAAAACCGTTTGCCGAACTCGAACCCGAACAACAATCGCAAGTGGTGGAAGCGATCGAGTTCGGGAATACCGAAGAAACTGGCCATTCCCAATAGCAGTCGGTTCAACCCACATTGGTTGAACGCTTGCGGCGCGCGGCTGAAGGCGACAATTGGACCAGGTGTGCAGAGGTGGCAGCCTGAGTACAACTGGCGCAACTGGAACACGACGCGCGGGTGCGAAACATGCGAACGCCGCGTCGCACAAGATACGCGACGGCAACCGCGACAATCGATAACGCAATGAGTTGCTGCAAGTCCATCTTATGATTTTGCGCTTTGCCAGCGCGCCGTGCAGCGTGGGTCAGGTCAGTCTACTAATACTCACTCGCTCGCGCGTCGCGCCGGTATGCCTTACATTTCTTTATCCAAATCCTACATAAACATCATACCAACCTGGTAGGTGACCAGGGCACCGAGATACGCCAGGGTGGTCATGTAAACAAACGTAAATACCGGCCAGCGATATCCGCCAGTTTCCTTGGCCATCACCACCAGCGTCGAAACGCACTGGGCACATAGGGCAAAAAACACCATCAGGCCCAGCGCAACCGGCAAGTTGAATACTTTGCGATCGGTGCCGTTCCAGGTGGCCGAGCGGAGTTTTTCGCGGAGGGTCGTCGAACCCTCGTCGGCATCTTCGCCCACGCTGTACAGGACACCCAGTGTTCCCACGACGACTTCGCGCGCCGGGAACGAGGCGATGACCGCGCTGGCAACTTTCCAATCCCAACCCAAGGGACGTACGGCCGGTTCAATGATACGACCCATGCGGGCCAACAAGCTTTGTTGCAGATAAGCACTGGCGACTTCCCGACCAATAACGTCCTCGACCTGTTTGTCGACTGGTCCAGCATTCGATCCCGCATAGCGATCGCGAATCGAGGATTCAACGCCTGGCGGGTGAGGGAAATAGCTCAATGCCCAAACCACGATGGCCACGGCAAAAATCACGGTCCCGGCGCGGCGCAAAAACGCCATCCCCTGCTCCCAGGTGCGGCGCATCACCGTGGTGATCGACGGAAATTTATACTCGGGCAATTCCATGACAAATGGCGGCGTTTCGCCTGTGAGCAGCGTCTTGCGCAGGATCCAGGCAACGGGGATCGCCACCAGAACGCCCACCAGATACATCGCCAACATCACCATCGCCTGCAACCCAAACCAACCAAAGGCCAGGTTGGGAACAAAGGCGGCAATCAGCAGGATGTAAACCGGCAATCGCGCGCTGCAGCTCATCAAAGGCGCCAACAGCATGGTGATTAAACGATCGCGATGGTTTTCGATCACCCGCGTCGCCATGATGCCGGGAATCGCGCAGGCAAACGACGAGAGCAGCGGGATAAATGATTTGCCGCTAAGGCCGACGCGCGACATCAGCTTGTCCATCAAATACGCCGCCCGCGCCATGTAGCCGCAATCTTCCAGAATCCCAATGAACAGGAACAGAATAAAAATCTGCGGCAAAAAAATGATCACACTGCCCACTCCGGCAATCACGCCATTGACCAGCAGCGACCGCAGAGCGCCTGGCGGCATGCCGGCCGCCACCTGTTCGCCCAGCACGCTGACGGACCCGTCAACGAAATTCATGACCGGTTCAGCCCAGGAAAAAATGGCCTGAAAAATGATCATCATCAACACAAAAAATGCCAGCGAGCCCCACAACTTGTGCGTCAGCATCCAGTCCAGTCGATCGGTCAACGACGTCGAACGCTGTGGGGGGTGCCTGACCACACCGTGGATCAGGCGCTGAATATTCTGGTAACGGGAGATCGATTCCACGGCAGTCAGCTGAATGTTCTGCTGACTGAGCGACTGCCGCGATTGATTGACCTGGTCCAACAATGCGGCATCGGGACCGGTGATCAACTGAATCAGTCCGCCGCCGTCCAGCAACAACCGCTGAGCCAGAAACCGGGAACGCGGGTTGTTGCCCAGCGGATCGACCGCCTCGCGAATGCGATCGATTTCCGTTTCCACGGCATCGGGAAACTGATGGCCGACGACTGGCCGCTGGCCGGTGTGCGCCTCGGAGATTGCCCGCTTCAGCTCGTCGAGGCCCTTTTTTCGATTGGCCTGAATTTCCACGATTGGCACATCCAATCGCCGCGACAGCGGTTCAGCCAGGATCACTACGTCGTTGTTTTTGGCCACGTCGATCATATTGAGCGCCAACACGACGGGAATACCCAGATCGGTGATCTGGCTGACCAGAAATAAATTGCGTTCGAGATTATTGGCATCAACGATGCACACAATCACGTCCGGCGTCGCGACATCCGGTTGCAGCCCCAGCAAGACTTTCAGCGCCACGATCTCGTCAGGCGACTTGGGGGCCAGGCTGTAAGTGCCAGGCAAATCAATCAGCTGGTACGCCTGCTGCTCAAACTCAAACCGGCCCAGTTTTTTCTCAACCGTGACGCCCGGGTAATTCCCCACGCGCTGATTCATGCCGCACAACGCATTGAATACGGTCGATTTGCCCGTGTTGGGATTGCCCACCAATGCGACGGTCACGGCGGATTGCGCGACTTGGGTCACCATCATCAACAACGGGCATCAGAAGGTCTTTGAGTGTTAATCGATCAGCTCGATGCTGATTCGAGCTGCCTCGGACTTGCGGAGACTCAGGCGATAATTGCGGACCTGAATCTCAATCGGATCGCCTAATGGGGCCGTACCAATCAGGCAGGTCTCGCAGCCAGGCGTCAGGCCCATTTCCATGATACGGGCGGTTATGGAATCATCGCCGGCGATTTCCAAAACTTTGGCGCGCTGGCCCAACGACAGGTCGTCAAGCGTCATTAATAATCAACTTCAACCCGCACCCAAACACACGTGCAATCGTTTCCGCGAAGACAGTATTTGGCGCCGCGACAACGGACGATGCACGGGCAACCGCCCTGAATGACTTCGATTTCATTGCCGCAGCGGAGGCCGAGTTCTTCCATTCGCTGGACGTCCGACAGCGTGCCGGAAATCTGTCCAATGGCTGCTCGGCATCCCGAACGCAACTGAGCTAAAGGAATTAATTGCACCATCGTTTAATGAGTGTCCCGATTTGGGGCCTTCTGCCGTGTATTACCGCCGGTTAAACGAAACCGGCTGTTCTTGATACTCAGTCTCAATAAGCTCGTAGTATCGTACTTATTGCCGATCGATTCAGCAAGTGGCACATAGCAAGCCGACAACCCTAAATGTGCGAATTTCGTTCCAACCAGGTGGTCGGTCCCCGCCTGGCCGGCGAGGAACCATCGTAAGTTGTTGTTTACATTCGCGTTACAACGATCGGGGCAAATTGGGCCTACAATTGATGGGATAGCGGCCCCAAGTCGACGGTGCCAATCTGGCCGATTGGGAGAAGGCGGCCCGGCTGAATTAGAATCAAACTCGAGATCGAAATCGTCAGCACATGATTCGACACATGAACGGACCTGCCATTCTGGCCATCGAAGACGACGACGCGATTCGCCGCGGCATCGTCGATGCGCTTCAATTCAACGGTTACCGCGTTTTCGAATCAGCCGATGGCAACAACGGGCTGAAGCTGGCGGTCAACACGGACTATGACTTGTTGCTGTTGGATCTGGCATTGCCCGGCAAACCGGGCATGGAAATCCTGCGCGAGGTCCGCAAGTCTCGGCCCACGCAACCGATCATCATTCTCACGGCCAAGGGTGATGAGTCCGACCGAGTGGCCGGCCTGAAAAACGGCGCGGATGATTATGTCGTCAAGCCGTTTAGCATCAAAGAGCTGTTGGCGCGCGTGGAAGCGGTATTGCGGCGCACGCCGGGCCGGCCCAGCGACATAAATCATATTGAATTTGACGGGGGGACCGCCGACTTTGATCGCCGCGAACTGCGGTTTGAGGATAATCATCGAGTGGAACTTTCCGAGCGCGAAGCCGAATTGTTGCGCTACCTGGTGGCCAATCGCGGCCGGGCCATTTCACGGGACGAATTGCTGGCCAGCGTGTGGCGGATCAGCCCCCGCGGCGTTTCGACGCGAACCATCGACATGCACATCGTGCGGCTGCGAGAAAAACTCCGAGACAACTCCGGCCAACCTAAAGTGCTGCTGACGGTGCGCGGCAAGGGCTACATGTTCGCTTGCCAATAGCCACCAGCATTGGCGGCGAGTTGGATGATGACGATGAAGAATCCCTGGCAAATCTGGCTACTGTACGCGATCGGCTTGGCCATCGTGATCCCGGCGATGGTTTGGTTGAGCGTCCAGACGATTGAATTGGATCAATATCGCGAGCGAGATCTGGAACAGACGGAACTGGCACGGCGTGAAGTCGAATTGCAGGAGCGAATCGGAAGCGCGCTATGGCGGATGGATTGGATGCTGACGCCGCTGGTCGCGCAGGAGGCGGCCCGCCCTTATTACCTGTACCAATCGTTTTACCCGGTGGCGGGTGGGGCGGAACCGTTTGACAAAACCCCATCCGGCAGCGGTACGCCGCGCCGGCAACAACCATCGCCGTTGCTGTTTCAGCCCACCGAATATGTGGTGCTCCACTTCCAAATCGATCCGGAAAACCAAATCTCGTCGCCCCAGCGTCCTCGCGGCGAGCAACGCGTCCAGGCCATCACCAGCGGCGGATTAACCCAGGCCGACGTCGATGCCACCGATTCCAAGTTGTCGGAAATCGCCTTGCTCTGCAGTTATGACCAATTGTTCCTGAAATGTCCGTCGTTGAAGTTGCCTAGCGCGCAGCGCAGCGAGCATCGGCAAGCCGATGTCCAGTTCGAACAGCTGGCCAACCTGGACGCCGATCAAAATGATCCCTCGATTCCAGCTCAGCAGGCAGCGCCGGTCCAAGAGCCGGAGCCGCAGCGGGAGAATCCCCAACAAGCGTCCGCGGTTGACGACGCTTTGCCTGTCACGGCGCAGGCCCAAACGATGTATATCGATCCGCAAATCGCCCAGCAGCTGGTGGCCCAAGAACAACAACTGCTCGGATCATTCAACGACAACCCAGCGACCCAGTTACCGATTTCTAAAAGCGAAGTGCAGCGTTCACGCAACGTTTCTCGGGGAACCCAGGAATACGCCCAGCGCCGCAAATCGGCCGAAACTTATGCTCTGAACCAGTGGATCGCCAACAATCGCTTGGATATGCCCTGGGCCACCGACTGGGGCGCAACCACCTTTGTCCGCGAAGGCGTGATGCGCCCGCTGTGGGTTGGTGACAAGTTGATCCTGGCTCGGCGAGTCGAAACCAACGACCGCGAAGTCATTCAATGCTGTTGGTTGAACTGGGAAAAAATTAGCCAGGCCCTCGCCCAGGAAGTCGCCGATATTTTGCCGGACGCACGGTTTGAACCGATTCACGATCCACAACGAATCAAACTGGGCCGGGCGTTGGCCACGTTGCCCGTGCAACTTGTCGTGAACACCTCAGAAATGCTGTCGACTTTGGAATTGTCCGCCGACACCGCGTTGCGACCCAACCAGCCGTCCGGGTTGCGAATGTCTCTGGCCATCGCCTGGGGTTGCCTGTTGTTGGCCGCCATCGCCGGGGCCCTAGTATTGGGCGGGTTGATGCGGCTAAGCGAGCGCCGCGGCGCGTTCGTTTCGGCAGTCACGCATGAGTTGCGCACGCCATTGACCACGTTTCGGATGTACGCGGAAATGTTGGCGGAGAACATGGTCCCGTCGGCAGAGAAGCGAAAGAAGTACGCCGAAACGCTAAAAATCGAAGCCGAACGGCTGTCCCATCTGGTTGAAAACGTGTTGCAGTTCGCCCGCATCGAGCGGGGGCGTGGCAAGACTCGCCGCGAATCGATTACCGTCGGACAGATGTTCGAGCGGTTTTCCGCGCGACTCTCGGCCCGCGCCGAACAAGCTGGAATGTGCCTGGTTGACGAACTGCCCGAAGCGGTCGCTAAACAAATATTGCACACCGATCCGGCCGCGATCGAACAGATTCTTTTCAACCTGGTCGACAACGCATGCAAATACGCCCGCTCGGCCAGCGACCGTCGAATTGAGCTTGGCGGCGAACTCACGCCAACCCGAATACGAATGCACGTCTCCGACCATGGTCCGGGAATCGCCGCCGCCGATCGCCGCCGCATGTTTCTGCCGTTCAGCAAATCGGATCAGGATGCGGCAGATACGGTGCAAGGCGTCGGGCTGGGATTGGCGCTGTGCCGCCGGATGGCCCGGTCATTGGGCGGTTCGCTGCAACTAGTCGAATCCACGTCGGGCGCGCGATTTGTATTGGAACTGCCGCTGAGATAATCTGCAAATATCGTTTCCGTGGTGCTGATTTTGCAGTTTCAAGAAAAACGGCGGCTATGAAGTTTCCGGGTAAGGGTGCGTTCAGTGAGCCGCGGGCGGTTGCCAGGATCCGCCGTCTGCTGGCGAACAACGAATTATCGCGAGCGATCGAGTTGATTGAGCGGCAGTCGCGACGAAACCCCGATTCACCGTGGACGCGGTTGCTGCGGGCCGAATGGCTGCAGGCATCCGGCGACACCAACCAGGCTTTGTTGCTGCTGAAAGAATTCGCTGCCGCGCCATCCAATTGCGCCACGCGTGTCGTGTTTGCAGCGGGCGGCTTGTTGGAACAGGCAAACGAAATCGACGGCGCGCTCGATGTGTACGGTCGCGCCACCGGGCATCCGGCGCCGCAAGTCGCCGCGCATGCGCACTGGCTGAGGGCCAGAGTGCTTTATCGACAGCGGCGTTACGGTGAAACCATTGAAGAATTGGCCAGGGGCCTGGGTCACATCGACCATTCGACCATGTACGCCATGCTTACACCATTGTTGGTCGACTCAAACGACTTCGGCCATTGGCGAAGCTTCATCACCACCATGCGGGCCGCCGAGGACGCGCCGGCCCGCCGAAAGTCCACGGAATTCTATCTAGCCCTGGCTGATGCCTATGCCCGATGCAACGAATTTGACCAATCCATCAATTACCTCCAGAAAGCCCACGCCGCGCGGTCGCCCGGCACGCGGCCCGAGCCAGGCGGCCGATTCCACGCCACAAACGAATTGGTGAAACCCGGTTTCCTGATCATCGGAGGGATGAAATGTGGGACCACGTCGCTGTTCGAGCAAATCACCCATCATCCGCAAGTGGCTGCGCCGGTGCGAAAGGAAATCCAGTTTTTTCAATTTCAGCAGGCACCGCTGCAATGGTACCTGGCGCATTTCCCCGCGCGCCGAGCGGGCAAGCATTGGATCAGTGGCGAGGCCAGTCCCGGTTACCTGGTGCGCCCCATCCAACCGCGCGTACGAGACCTGTTTCCCGATATCAAACTGATTTGCATTTTGCGCAATCCCGCCCGGCGTGCTTTGTCGCATTGGCACCACGTTCGCCGGCAAGGTCGCGTTCAGTCCCCACCCGATTCGTTATTGGCTGCCGCCCGACAGATGGCGGAGCTGACTGGAGCCGAGGATGCCGCCATCGAGCGAGCCCTGTGCGAAGAACCGGTTCGAAGTCGGGAACGGAACATTTTGACTCAGGGCTTTTATTACTACTTTTTGCGCCGCTGGTTCAGGCATTTTCCGGCTGACCAAATGTTATTGCTGACCTTGTCTGAGTTGTCACAATCGCCGCGTCGCACCATGGGACGGGTATTCGAATTTTTAGGCTTGCGACCCAAACGCTTTGTGCGGTCGATCGTTAAGAACGCGGCCGGACGTTCCGGTGGCGGTGACGACGCCTTGGAAATCTACCGCGCTTTGTCCGAGCTGTACCAGCCTTCGATGGAAAAACTGCGCAGCGAATATGGTGTCGACGTCGCTTCGCACATCTAAACAGCGAAGTCCATTTCGACGTCAATCATTGATCGATATGGTCCCACCGCAAGGGCGTGCCGCGAGTGATCGCCATTTTGGCGTGTCGCCCCATCAAATGTGGCTGGCATTTGGGGGGCAATCCCCCGCCCGGTCGAATCGAACGGACGTTCTGTTCGGTGAATGTTTCACCGGCGTCGATGTCGGCAACTGCAAACAGCGAGCGGCGAAAGGCCTGGCTGGCCTGCTCCTGTTGGGTGAGTTCGTAATTGATTTGCCCCAGCGATTTCTCGGTCACGCGAACGGCATCGACCATCGCCTTAAACTCGTGGGGTTCCAGAGAAAACGCGCTGTCCGGGCCCGGCGCATCGCGCGATAACGTGAAATGTTTTTCGATCACCCGCGCGCCCAGAGCCACTGCGGCCACGGCCGATTCGATCCCCAATGTGTGATCCGATAGCCCCACCGGCACGTCGAAACGCCGCGCCATGTCCGGAATAGTCAACAGATTCATTGCTTCGGGAGGAGACGGGTAGGCGCTGGTGCATTTCAGCAGCGCCAATGGAACACCGGCTTGGCGGACCACCTCGACGACGTCACGGATTTCGTGCAATGTGGCCATGCCGGTCGAGACAATCAGCGGCCGCCCGCGCGAAGCAACGTACTCAATCAGCGGCAAATCGACGATTTCAAACGAGGCGATTTTATAGGCGGGCGGATTAAATGCTTGCAGAAAATCAACCGATGATCGGTCAAACGGCGTTGAAAAACAGTCCATCCCCAGTTGCGATGCCAGCTCAAATAACGGCTCATGCCATTGCCACGGTGTGGCCGCTTCGCGATACAAATCGTGCAGCCGTCGGCCTTCCCACAGCGTGCCGGAGGCAACGCGAAAATGTTCGTTGTCGCAATCGATCGTTAACGTGTCGGCCGTATACGTTTGCAACTTGACGGCGTCGGCACCCGCTTCCTTCATTGCGTGCACCAGCCGAATGGCTCGGTCGAATTGCTGACCGTGGTTGGCGGACATCTCGGCAACGATGTACGTGCGCCGATTAGCGGAATCGTCGAATACCTGGTGCAGCATCGCGATACTCGGTCATTTTTGCATCATCGGATTTATGCAGCCCTGGCCAACTCGTAATCCATCAAACGCTGGACGACCCGCTGCGCGCCGCGACCGTCCACCAACGAGTGGTTTTTCGCGCTCATGGACTGGCGGGCGCTCGGGCTGCCTGCCAGTTTCCGCAGTTGTTTTTGAATGCTTTGGGTGGTCAGTCGGTCTTGCCTGCCAAGATCGATGGCGGCGCCGCATGTGTGCAGCGATCGAGCGACGAGTAATTGGTTTTCGGCCGTCGACACAATCAGCCGCGGCAGTCCGGCTCGGCACATTTCCCAGTTCGTCGAACCGCCCGCACAAATGGCCAGGTCCGCCCACTTCAGAAGATCCGCCATATGATGCTGGTGGCCAATGAATTGAATTCGTGAATCGGCGGCGAGCAATTTTAGATCGGGCGCCAGTACCTTGACGTTCAAACCGGGCATTTCCCATGTGGCAATGGCCTTGATGATTCGTTGGTAGACATCGCGGGCGACCAGACCGCCCAGCGTGATCAGCAAATGCTTCGGTTCCAAAGCGGTGTCGCGGGCCGATGGCAACGTCATATACTCTTCGCGCAGCAGGGCGAACGTCGGACCCAGAAAGAAATGCGTCTGCTCCATCGATGGCGATTCGTAGCGGGACTGGCTGGCGCCTAGATTTTGATCCAGCACCCAGTTTGCACAACCATCGCCACATTGATTGTGGTCGTCGATCAACATCATGGTGGCTTGCCCCGTGCCGACGGCTTTCTGAAAGTCCATTCCGAACCGGTAGCCGTCCAGCACGACGGTCGCGCGAAGTTCTTTTCGAATCAGCTGCACCAGTTCCCGGGCGTCTTCTACCGTTCCGGGGTCCGCGCTGATGTGATGCACGTGAAATCCCGCGCTTTCAATTTGCCGCCTGGCAAATTCTGTCAAACGACTGCAAGCAAAAGTAGCGGGTTGGCCCTTGCGCCTCCACGCCTGGGCCAATGCCAGGCAACGCATCGTGTGACCAAGACCAGTATATTCATCCGCGTCAACGCGAATCAGTAACGAGTGGCGGGAATGCATGCGGTTGCCATGGGGCGGTACAAAACGTGGCGCGGCGACAGCCGCTCAAGTCCCACAGTGTGACGCGATCATGGGGATTTCCAAACCCCAATTTTTCCCTCGCGCCCCACGGCAATTCCCGTGTTTCCATCGGGAGAAAACGCCACCGCGTGGAACGGCTCACCGTCCAGACGCCTCCACGTTTCACCCCAATCGCTCGACACGTCGCTGCCGTTTCGGCCGACACAAACCAAGTGGATTTGCTGATCGTCGATTCGCGTAGCCACACAGCTGCGATAACCGCTGGGAGTCTGACCGGACGGCCGCCGCCAGCTGGCCCCGCCGTCATCGGTGATGCAAACATTACTCGATACGTCGTCGGGATCGGTATAGGTGCCGCCGACGGCCACGCCATGATCGCGGTTGGCAAAGGCAATGGAAAACACACCGCTGGTTTCACCCGATACGATTGGCGTTTCCACAGCGGTCCAAGTCCGCGCGCGATCTTCGGAGCGCAGGATCCGCGCACCGGTCGGCTCGCCGCGGGCGCGCTGGCCGCCCAATCCGATCCACACTCGATCCTCGTAAACGCACAAACATGTTCCGCTGGCCGCAAAACCGGCTTCGTTTGGCAACGTAGCCGGCTGCAAATGGCCATCGACTACGTGCCAATTTTCACCACCATCGGAGGTTTCAATCAGAAACAGGCGCCCGCCAATCGGGTCGCTAAACGCCAGGCCGTGCCGCCGATCCCAGAAATCCATGGCGTCAAAAAAAACTTGAGGTCGATCATCGGCAAACGTCACGGTCCAGTTTTCCCCTCCGTCGGAAGTTTGATAAACACGAGCGGGGCTGCCGGCGCTGATTGCCAGCGCGCGATCGGCGTCAAAGGCATGAACATCTCGAAAATCCAGTTCGTCCGCGCCGGCCGGATTCACGCTGTGCCACTGCCGGCCGCCGTCCAGCGAACGAATCACAGTCCCCTGCGAGCCACTTGCCCAGGCCACCGAGTGATCGACCACAAACAAACCGCGCAAACTGGATTGCGATGGGTGAGTTTGCAGCTGCCAGACAGGTTGATCGACCGTGGGCACCGCCGAGTTTTTCATTATCTCATTTTCGGCTACCACCAGACCAAACGAAGCAAACAGCAGCAGTACAAACATGTGTGTTGACTCCAATTGCGTTACCGAATGGCCGGTCCGACAATTATCATAGCAATTGCTTCAACGCGCAAAAAAAATGCCTGGTGCTAGGGCAGTTAACACCAGGCGACGCCGGCGACCACCGTTTCCAGCGGTCGCCTTTGAATGGGGAGATCCTAGCGGGAATTCACGAATCAACACAGATCGTTTGACACATCTGAAACGATCGATGTTCCCCAGCTAGCTGGCTAAAAACACGCTCATGCCATGCATTTTGACCTGCCGAGGCCGGCGGCCAATTGTTAAAAGTTCTTCATGTGATCGAAAAGCCCTTTGCAACCTCGCTCCACTGTTTCTCAAGCCTTTTTTCAGAAACGGTCAGCGATGTGCCCAGCTGTTGCGCAAACACGGACACGCGGAACTCCTGAACCATCCAGGCATAAGTCTCCAGCGCATCGTTGCCTGTCGCTCGCCTCCCGCTAGCTTCGCGCGACTCAACGTAGCGGCGCCAATACTGTTCGATGTTGTCCGTCTGCAATTTGTCTTTTTCCATTCCACCTGATTGCGCGCGATCCAATCGCATCAGCACCGCCGTCAGATATCGGGGATAGTGCTCCAACCATCGCCACGGTGTGTCCAGCAGAAAATCAGCACGGAACAAATGCGAAAACTGCCGTTCAATGTCCTGGCGCAAATGCGGCGCACGGTTGCCCAATTCTTCGAGCTGCAAACTGCATTGCTGAAAGGTTTCCAAAAACTTTACTAACCACGGCGCGACCGTTTGCGCGGCAACGCCTAATGCCTGAACGGCACCTTGGCAGCGGCGTTCAAATTCATTGCGGCAGCGCACCGGTGGTTGATTTTCAACTAGAGCCAGTCTGGCGATCAAATGGCCCAATTGTTGTTTCAGTTCAAATGGACCAAGTGTGCCGTTTGCCTGGTTGGGAAGCAACCGCGCAATTAACGTCAAGCGATCCAATTCCGGTAACCAATTGACCTGGGATCGCACAAGTCGTTTCAGTACCAGGCAAAACAACGTCGACAATCCGCGACGGGTAAACGCGTTACTTAACTCACGGTTGTCCAACAATCGCAGCTGCACGGAATCGCCCGCATCGACTATCGTTGGATACAAAGGAACCTGGGCAATTCCGCGGTCGGCAACGATGGACTCGGGCAGGTTGCCCCAGCTCCAATCCTGCAGATGGCCCTGGTGCCATGGGGTGTGTGGCGCATCTTTGATGGCCGGAAGGATTGCGTCACCAGGCAGCTGGGATTGCAGTTCCGGCAGGCTCCGCGCCTGGGCAATCACTTTGCCGCCCGCATCACAGGCTTGCACGTTGAGCCGCAGGTGGTCGTCCAGCTTGGACTGATCGAACATCTCGATGGATATCGGCTGCTCGGCAATTCGGCTAAGTTCATCCGCGATAACTGTGAGAAAAGATCCCCTGCCAAACTCAATCCGGCTAGCGACGACTTTGGCCGTATCCGGCGCCGGCACCAATTGGCGGCGCAAGGATTTGGGCAGGCTGCGAATCAGCGCCGTAATCCGCGCCTCCAGCAATCCCGGAATGAACCATCCCAGTTGTTCCGCGTGCAATTGAGTCACGCCTTCGACTGGAACCTGCAACGTGACTCCGTCATCTGGATTGCCCGGCTGGAATTTGTATTGCAGCGGCAATGTGAGTTCGCCCAACTGAATCTCGTCCGGGTAATCCGCTTGATCGACCGGGGTCATTTGGCCTGCGAGCAACTCATCCAGCTCAAACCGCAACCGTTGATCCAAGTTGGAATCGCGCTTGAGTCGCGCCGTTAGCGTCGCGCCGTCGACGATGTCGTGCGGCAGCCGCTGCTCGTAAAACGCCCGCAATTGCTGGTTTTCAATGATGAGGTCACGGCGGCGGGTTTTGTCCGCCAAGTTGCGCGCTTGTTCGAGTACCTGGCGGTTGTGAACCAGAAACGGTGGAGCCACGCGCATTTGATCCTCGGCCAATCCCTCCGCAATCAATAGTTCCCGGGCATGATCGGGATCGATCGCGCCGTAACGCACGGGCCGGCGGCTGACGATCGGCAACCCGAACAAAGTCAATCGCTCGAAAGCAGTAGCGGATTGTCGTTTTTTGCTCCAATGCGGATCCGAGTAACTGCGTTTGACCAGATGCTCGGCCAGCGGTTCGATCCAAGCGGGGTCGATCCGCGCCACCATTCGGCCGTACCGCCGCGCGGTCTCCACAATTTCGCCGGCCAGAATCCAGGATGTTTTTGTCTTGGCTAATCCTGAGCCGGGCCAGATGGTGAACTTGACGCCGCCGGCGCCGGTGTATTCCCGCTCGCCGGATCGCAGGGCCACGCCCGACAACAGTCCAGCCAACAGGGAGCTGTG
>JBFILF010000069.1:0-15256 GCA_041599835.1 Pirellulaceae bacterium | reverse complement strand
CGGGGCCACGAGGAACAAAAACGTTGTTTTGATGAATTTGCCGTCTCGGTAGGAGCTCGAATCCTTTCCTTGCCGACCGGCCAGGGCTTGTTGCTCAAACATCCTCGACATTCATAGCGGTTTGGGGCGGGCGGACCGTGAGACGCTGGCCAATCGCCTTATCCAGAGGCAACCTTGGGCGGCGGATAGTACCGCGCAAATGCGTTGATCCGAATAATGCGACCGGATCGTGGGCAAAATTCAAGGCCGCCGAAATCAGTCGTTACTTAGCCGACAATCTATCGGTTGGAATCATGTATCCGGAAAATATGCCAGGTTGACGCTATGTCCAAGTCGCTCGAGCATTGCAAAATCATTATCGCGGGCGGCAGCGGTTTTTTGGGCGTTTCGCTGGCTCATTATCTGGCCGATCGTGGAGCGTCAATCGTCATCCTGTCGCGGCACGCGCCAAAGGTGGAGGGGCCGTGGAGACACGTTGGTTGGGACGCTCGGACATTAGATTCGTGGGCGGATGAACTAAGCGAAGCCAGCGGTCTGGTAAATCTGACCGGGCGCAGCGTGAATTGCGTCAAGACACCGGATCACCGGGATGAGATTCTCCGTTCCCGCGTCGAGTCAACCGGCGTGTTGGGCGAGGCTTTGCGCCAAGTCGACACGCCTCCGCCAGTATGGGTTCAAATGAGCACCGCCCATATTTACGGGGACCCACCCAGTTTGGTTTGCGATGAAGATTCATCGTTGGGTTACGGATTGGCGCCTTACGTCGGACAGGCATGGGAGGAGGCTTTTCACTCAAGCGCTTTATCGTCGCAGCGCGGGGTGGTATTGCGAACCAGTTTCGTGCTCGGTCGTAATCGCGGCGCGGGTGGTGGCGCGCTCCAAACCCTTGCGAACTTGGCACGGTGTGGATTGGGCGGAAAGATTGCCAGCGGCACGCAGGGCATGAGCTGGATCCATGAATTAGATTTGAATCGGTTGATTGAGCGCAGTTTGACAGATACTTCGATGAGCGGAATATACATCGCCTCAGCGCCAAATCCGTTGCCGCAAGTCAAATTCATGCGCGGATTACGCCGTGCCGTGGGAATGCCGATCGGATTGCCGGCACCAGCATGGTTGGTGCGACTGGGTGCTCCTTTGTTATTGCGAACCGATCCCGAACTTGCCATATACGGCCGGTATGTTGTCTCGCGGCGGCTGGAAAACGAAGGATTTGAATTTCAGTTTGCGGGGCTCGACGCGGCGCTGCAAGATTTGCTGGGTCGCAACAAGGGTTAAATAACACCGTTCCAATGAGCAGCCGAGGGCAATCAGTCGCTGACGCGTCGTGCTGGTAAGTTGAGTTTCCAGCTCAATGCATGCGCCAAAACGCATTGTCAATTTTGGTGCGAAATGGCAAATAAATATTTGCCGTGCGCGTCACCCAAAACGGAAGACTGTTCTGGTAAAAAACCTGTGCTCGAACGGCATCCGTGCCCGTCTCCACAAAGCGCGACAAATCGCCAGCCGGCCTGACGATTACCACGGAATCGCCAGCCGTCGCGAGTCGTGTATCAAGCAATTCAAACTGCAACGTGTCAAAGTTGTATAGGCTTATCCGCTGCTGAACGGTACCGACCAGGTTGAAAATGCTGGCCTCAAAAACGAATTTGAATTCGCAAGGTGTTTGTGTGCTGGCTGTCCCGTCGATGGTAAATCGTTGCTGGTATCGAGATTGGCTGAAAACCGGATTGAGTTGCAGGTACTGGTCATCACTTTCCAACAAATCTGCCAAACCGCCCGAATGCACGCTTCCGAAAGACACGTTGAAGCTGTCCGGCAGCGTTCGGCCGGCCGGGATGGTGGCAGATGTAATTTTAAAAATTTCACCACCCCCCATCACGTACAGGTTACCTGATGCATCCTCGGCAAATGAAGTGATGTTGTCGACGGTACCGGTATCGGTCACGAGCAGATCGCTCCAGTCGATGAATTGCCTGAAATTTGTTCCGTTGAACAATAGCTGATCGGTCGTACAGTCGAATTGGAATGACCAAAGCCGGTTATTGATGTAATCGGCAAAGAAATAGTGTCCCTGAATTGCTTCGATTGATCCGCGGTACACATATCCGCCGATCGTGCAACGTCCCTGATTGGCGCCAGCGCCTCGCAAGTAATCGTAGATCGGATCGACTGCTCCGTTCGGTTTAGGTCCTCCGACGCCGCCCGACGGCGTGGCAATCATGCCTTCGCGCAAACGCCATCCAAAATTCTGGCCACCACCGGTTGTGCCGAGCACAATGTCAATTTCCTCCCGCGCGTTTTGCCCAACATCCCCCAAATAGAAATGTCCAGTCTCTGAATCAAAACTGCCGCGCCACGGATTACGCAACCCGTACGCAAATATCTCATCGTCACCGCTGACGCCGACAAATGGGTTTGTCGATGGTATGGCGTAATTTCTGCCAGGATCAGCGGGAAAGTCGTCGCCATCAACGTCGATGCGCAGTAATTTGCCGAGCAAGTTATCGGTGATGTCCTGCGCATTTCCGGTACCTGCCGTGAGGCCGGCGTCATTATCAACACTGCCACCGCCGTCACCTGAGCAAACATACAAAAAACGGTCCGGTCCAAATCCAATCCAGCCTCCATTGTGGTTGCCCTGCGGCTGGGCGATGCTCAATACGTCCATGCCGGACGTTGCATCGGCCTGGTTGTCATTCAAGCGTGTGTATCGACGCAGCCGCGCCGTGCCACCGCTGTCGGTATATAAAACGTAAAGAAAACCGTTGATGTCGTAATCAGGGTGAAAGGCCAACCCCAACAATCCTTGTTCATTGCCGGTCGACAAACCGGTAACCACCAGGTAGGCATTGGGACTAATCGTATTGGTAGTGAGATCCAAAATCTCAATGCGGCCCGTGTGTTGTTCGACGATAAACATGCGATTGGCATCGCCGGGAGCGCAAGTTCCGAACACCGGACGACTGACGCTGCTGGCAATCCTTTGGACCGTCATGGTCGGCGGTTGTGCGTTGGCGATAACGGTCGACAATCCGCATGCCAGGCCAACTGTCAACCGCGGCAAAACTGAATTAATAGAGCGAGGACCTGACATAATGGGCGTCCCTTGTCGGGTTTTATGACAGAAATCAAATGACGCTTTGAACGCGTCCTGAATAGCCTACCGCCGTCGTTCTCGCGAGCATTCTGGTCCGAGCAAATCGCTCAACCACGCCTCACCATCCTGCTGGCCGCAAGAATCGAAATGGTGCCAACAGTTTAATTCATCCGCGACGGCAGCTCAATTTGCCAGCTGTCGCCGGCGGCATCCGGCTAGATCAAAAAAATGCTGTTTTTACGAAATATTATCCGGTCGTCGTTTGGACTTCCATCGACTTGTATAATTATCTGCAACCCGGAAAATCGGCTGTGATCAATCTCACTGGTAACCAGAAATCATACGTTGGCAATAAAGAAGGAGATCTCCGATGAAAGTCGCCGAATTTCTTAAAAATCACCAAGTAGATTTCGAAATGATGTCCCACCCGCGAACGTTCGAAGCACAAAGGATGGCGCACGAATTGCACGTTTCGGGCCGTGAAGTGGCGAAAACAGTGTTGTTAAAACGTGACGATGGATCCTCATTTGTCGTGGCGGTGCTGCCGGCAAACACATCGGTAGATTTGGATCGAGCTTCCCAATTAGTCGGTGTTAGCGGCCTGCAACTCGCGTCGGAAAACGAAGTCTCTCAGCAATGCCCGGACTGCGAAACTGGCGCATTGCCTCCATTCGGTTCGCAATATGAAATGAAGACAATCGTTGACGACCGGCTTGCCGATGAGGACGAAATTGTGTTCGAGGCCAACACGCACGAAGAAGCCGTTCGAATGAAGTTCGCGGATTTCCGCCAACTCGAACAACCATTGGTTGGCAACTTCGCAATATAAACCGGCCAGCGCGGCGTCAAACAGATTTGATTGGCACCCGATCAGGTATTGGTCTGTACGGTCGGGTCCGAAGCGACATTAACCCAAACGTGCACATGCGGGCTGCCGCGGAAGTACCAGACAAACGACGGACCTTCGAGACGCCAGTTATCCCAGATCCCGTCGTCTCCAATATCACCTTGCTGATAGAATGCTAAAGCGCATTGGTCTAATCCGCCCTGTTTCTTCAGGCATTGCATGGCTTCGGTTCGGTCCGCCTCCCGAAACGGCTCAATCAGCGTTTGCAACACTTTTTGCATCTGCTCTTTTTGATCAGCCGTCATATCGCTGATTCGAATCCCGGGAAATCTGCTTTCGGCGCCCTGAAACGAGACGGCCTGCTCCCTCGGCCGCCGAGCCACCAGGGCTTGTTCCCGCTGTTTGCCATCCAGCATGTCAAAGACTTTGTTCGCCGCCAAAGCCTGGGGCCAAAAGACGTTCCCCGGGTGATCGGCTGGTTCGTTGAAATCGGAAGCGGCATGGCCATAAAAAATCGGGCCCCCGAAAGCCACATGGTCCGCCGAATTTCCGTCACAGCGGATTGTTAAGTGCCTGCCAGTCATCACGAATTCGAACTTGTCGGTGCCTGGTTTTCCAAAAATCGCGATACTCTGGTGCTTTCCATAGCCGCCGGCGTCGTCTCGCAGCTGTTTGTCGATCTTGGGAATCCATTCCGGGTTGTAAAGACCTTCAAAAATGGCACGAATCAAGTCCCGTTGATCCGACGTGTAAAAATCACTGTCGATGGGCCTGTTGGTGATTTGCCAATTGTTCTCCACGCGGGTCCGCAATAACCCCTTCTTGCGAATTCCTGACCTGAAGTCCTTTTCATAATCCCAATCAAAACAGACCGTGGCCAACTGCTGTTCATTCATCGAATCGTACAGCTGTTTTACCAGTGTCTCCGGCGAGCCCGTGGAAACCGATGCGGCTTGGGCGGTCGCCGGCAATAACGTGGTCGGCAATCCGGCTGCTAACAATGCGGCGCCGCCGGTCGTCTGCAGGAATTTTCTCCGATCCAATTCATTTAACATCAGGATTTCGTGATGCTCACAGTCTGGACAAGCTTGTACAGTTGGTTTGTCGACCATTGCATTGATCCTTCTTCGCGACTGGCAGATGACTTAAGGATGGTGCCGGTGAATCGGAAACCGAACTGGTCGGTTGGTTGGATTCCACTTGATACGAAATATATCAGACGCAGACGCAGCTACTGGAGCTGGGGTCTGTTGATTTGTTGGAGAATTCACAGCCGAACGGCGGCCGAAGGCTTGGATTTGGGCAGTTTTTAAACTTCGTGCGATTTTTAACCTGAATTTTCGTCCGACAAAATCCGCAGGTGGTACCGGGGGGCCACCCAACACAACGCTCCGAGGCGCTGCTGAAACTGCCAATAAAGGCTTCGTATGATTCGGATAGCTTTGCCATATTTGACGGCTAAAATAAATCGGCAAAATTTCAGAAACGGCTGGACCGATCTGTTGCGAATTCATACAAAGTCAAATGTCTGAAAACATTTCGCTTTGATGCGAGACATGGAAATACCATGTGATTTCTGCTCGCAATGCGCGTGAATCGCGTGAACCAGTTGGCCATTGTATTATTTGGATCGCGATCGACACGGACGGTGGGTGAAATTGCATTTCAACTTGCGGTTGTTTTGTGCGTATGAGCACCCAACTTGAAAATTCGTCGTTAGATCGGTCGCGGGCAAGTCGTTTAGATTCGCTGCGACGGTGGATGCTGGCCTGTCTCGGCGTCGTCTGCGTTGGGGTGGGAGCGATCGGAGCCGTGGTTCCCGGACTTCCTACGACCATTTTTTTGATGGCAGCCTGTTATCTTTTTGCAAAAAGCTGTCCGCGATTGGAAACGTTGCTGGTGCAAAATCGGTTTTTTGCTCCCTTTCACCAGTATTTGGACGGCACTGCGACCCTGCCGTGGAGTACCCGGGCCGTCACCCTGATCGTCATGTGGGTTTGTATTCTGATAAGCACCTGGATGTTGTGGGTCAGTGCGCACGCTCCTTTTCTGGTGGTGCTGTTGATTCCGGTGGCAGGAGTTGTTGGCAGCTATTTTATTGCAAATGGCAACCGCAGCAGACTGCGAACTGAGAAGATGTAGCGCAGCGTAAATCGTCCGCGCATGTTAGCTAGCAGATGTGGCAAGTGACGCTCAACTTGTCACTTTTCGTTGAGGCGACATTTTACTACGCTTGGCAACCGCCAACACGGCCGGCGTCGTTAACACTGTTCCATGGATGGAAGATGATGACTGAACGGGACCAGCCAAAAAACGTAACGACGCCAATTGTCGTTTCCGTAATTGCGGCCATGTTGTTGGGTGTAGGCAGTTCGCTGGGCTGTTCCACCACGCCGTCGATTTCTGATTGGCTGAAACTGCCGAAACATCGCGAATCCAATAGTGAATCGAATGGCGTGTGGACGACGTCGCTGGATGAAGCAACGGAACTTTCGTCGACGACGGACAAGCCAATGATGATGTGGTTTACGGGCAGTGACTGGTGCAGTTGGTGCATCAAGTTGGACCGCGAAGTGTTTCAGACGCCTGAATTTCAAGCGTGGGCCTCCGATTCGGTGGTGGCGCTCGAGCTGGATTTTCCCCAATCGCATTCGCAGCCCGAGGAACTACGGCAACAAAATCAATGGCTTAAACAACAGTACGGCCAATATGTGGGCGGATATCCGACGGTCGTTTTCGTAGATGCCGAAGGGCGGGTAATGGGCCAGGTGGGCTATGTGCGAGGCGGCCCTGAAAAATGGATCGCAGCGGCCGAGCAGGCGATGCGGACCGTGGCGGTTGCTGAGCTGCCGTAATCAAAATTTTTTTCAAAAACAATGGCCCTCGACCGGCCGTGGGCCGGCATTTCGCTGATTCCAGCGCTGCACTTCGCGACTTGATTACTATTTTGCAGTCTTCTTCTTGGCAGCTTTTTTCTTTGGCGTTTTCTTTTTTTTGGGCGATTTCTTCGCGGCGGCCTTTTTCTTTTTGGCTTTCTTTTTGGTGCCTTTGGCAGCTCGTGTCGCGAGCAGATCGAGGGCTTTGTCGAAGCTTACGTCATCAACCGCCAAATTTTTGGGAATCGAAGCATTGGTCGTGCCGTCGGTGACATATGGACCGTAGCGTCCGTCGAGCAGTTTAACGACTTCGCCGGTAACCGGTGATTTGTCAAACGTTTTGAGCGGTTCTTTGGGTGCGGCGCGACCGCGACCGCGCTTTTTGGGCTGCGCCAACAAAAACAGGGCTTGTTCGTAACCGACATCCAGCGGCGAAATATCCTCGGGCAGCGAACGCGTTTCCGCCCCGCATTTTATATAGGGACCATACCGTCCGTTATGCGCGACGATCGGTTCCTTGGAATCGGGGTGTTCGCCAATTTCTCGAGGCAACGAAAGCAGTTTTAGCGCCACTTCGAGCGTGACGTCGTCGATCGACATGCCTTTCAGCAGCGAGGCATTTTTGGGTTTCTCGTCGTCATCGGTCGAGCCCAATTGCACGTAAGGTCCAAAGCGGCCGGACTTGAGGAACACCGGCTTGTGAGTGTCGGGGCAGACGCCGATGGGTTCGTCGCTCGTTTCGGCCTGATCGAGCAGTTCAACGGCCATCTCCAGTGACAGTTCGTCCGGCGGCAATTCCGGTGACAAGCTGGCTTTGCGTTCACCTTGTTCCAGGTAAGGTCCGTAGCGCCCAACTCGCACAACGATCGTCTCGCGGTTTTCGCCGGTTTCCGGCTGACCCAGAGGGAACGTGCAGATGGCCCGCGCGTCAACTTCCTTGATCTTTTCTTCCAAGCGTTCTTTGAGGCCGATGTCATCAGCACCGAAATAGAATTGTCTCAAATAGGCAATGTGTTCCGCTTCGTTGCGGCTGATGGCGTCCAGCAAGTCCTCCATTTGAGCGGTGAATTCGTAGTCGACGAGGTTCGCAAAATGTTCTTCCATCATGCGGACCATGGCCAGGGCCGACCAGGTAGGCACGAGAGCGATAGCTTTTTTGAAAACGTATTTTCGATTTTGAATGGTGTCGATGATCGACGCGTAGGTACTGGGGCGGCCGATACCGCGCCGTTCCAGTTCGCGGGTCAATGCCGCTTCGCTGAAACGGGGTGGCGGTTGTGTCGTGTGCGATTTCGGATCCAGTTGATTGCAAGTCAGTCGTTGACCTTGGGAAACCGAAGGAAGTATTTTTTCCTGATCGGCCAATTCCGCTTCGGGGTCATCGGATCCTTCCACGTAAGCCCGGAGAAAACCGGGGAACTCGATCGTTTTTCCGCGCACCTGGAACTCGGCGCCGTCGGCTTCGATCGTGATCGTCACATGATGGCCCCGCGCATCCGACATCTGGCTGGCAATGGTCCGCTTCCAAATTAATTCAAACAGCTTGTACTCGTCACGCGACAACTCCCCCTTGATTTGGGTTGGCAACTCAAACGGATGCCCGGCGGGGCGAATCGCTTCGTGAGCCTCCTGGGCGTTTTTGACGGTCGATGCATAGGACCGCGGAGACTGGGGCAGGTATTCGTCACCATATTCGGAACGGACCAGGTCGCGGGCCGCTTCGACCGCTTCATTGGCCAGCGTCGTGGAGTCGGTACGCATATAAGTGATGTGGCCGTTCTCGTATAGGCTTTGCGCCGCAGACATGGTTCGTCGCGCAGTAAATCCGAGCTTTCGGTTTGCTTCCTGCTGCATGGTGCTGGTGGTAAAGGGCGCGGCCGGCTGGCGCTTGTAAGGTTTGACTTCGAGATTGGCTACGCGGAATTCCGTGGACAGCAGGCGTTTTGCCAGTTCAGAGGCCCCGGGTTCGTCCAGCAACAACAGATTTGGATTCGACAGTTTGCCGGTTGACGAATCAAAGTCCTTGCCGGTGGGAATTTTTTTGCCATCCACCGAAACAAGCGTTGCCTCAAACGACTCGCCGGCTTCGGTCGCCAGGTTGGCAATCAGATCCCAGTAGGTTGCCGAGCGGAACGCCAGCCGTTCGCGTTCGCGCTCTACAATCAGCCGCACCGCGACGCTTTGAACCCGGCCGGCCGATCGGCCAAGACTTTTCTTCCACAGGAACTCGGACATTTCAAAGCCGTACAGCCGGTCGAGGATCCGGCGGGTTTCCTGGGCGCGGACCAGTCCGTCGTCGATTTCGCGGGGGTTTTGCAAGGCGTGTTCGATTGCTTCGCGGGTGATTTCGTGAAACACCAACCGGTGCACGGGGACTTTGGGATTGAGAATTTCGTTCAGATGCCAACTGATGGCTTCTCCTTCGCGGTCCTCGTCCGTCGCCAGGTAAAGGTCTTTGGAATCCTTCAGCAGTTTTTTGAGCTTGGTGACTTGTTTCTTTTTTCCGTCAGGGACGATGTAGACTGGTTTGAAATCATCATTGACGTTGACTCCCAGCCGCGCCCATTCCTCGTTTTTTAATTTCTCGGGCATTTCCTTTTTGCCGGAGGGCAAATCTCGAACGTGGCCGATGCTGGCTTCGACCGTGTATTGGCTGCCCAGGATCTTGCTGATCGTGCGTGCTTTAGCCGGGGATTCGACGATCACCAATGACTTGGATTTGCCGTTGGACTTTGATCCGCCAGATTTAGCGGCTTTTTCATTGGAGTCCGCTGTTTTCGACGTGGTTTTCTTTTTGCCCATGTTGATTTTCGGTCAATTTGCGATGGCGGGCGTCGTTGGCCGGATGGCGGTATTGCCTTATTGGGATTGAATTTACGTCAATGCACCATACAATCTGCGGAAGGGTCAGCGGAATCGGATCACGGCGACGAGTGACGAATCGAACCTGGCCAAATGCCGGCCCAATGCGGCTTTTGACCCCGCCGCAGATGTCGGCAAGCGAGGCAAAAAACGCTTTAACTCCGGTTTTTTGGTGGGCTCAGCGAGTGAACGCTGAATTCGTCGTTTACCCGTTAACCGCAAATTGCTTAATCTCATAGGCCGAGGCTTGTCAAGCCCTCACGCATTGGCCAGACATTTAATTTGATGAATCAGGATCCTAGTCGATGGCAAGTCCTTTAAGTTGGTTTCGCCGCAATCAAAAGGGAATGTTAATAGTCTTTGGCACGCTTTTGATGGCTGTGTTTGGCCTTGGCAGCGTGGTCGATTCGTTAATTTCCCAGCGCTCGATCGGCAACAATTCAGACCAGGTGGCCGTGCGATGGGACGGCGGTTCGTTCACGACCAATCAGCTCGCCAATTTGCGTTTTCAACATGCGCAAACCCTCCGATTCTTGCAGGAATTGCAGCGCATTTCCGCAGAACAAGCGGAGCGCAACGGCGAAACGTTTAGGCCACGGGCCCCGATGATTGTTCCGATTCAAGACACCGGAAATCGCGGCGACGTGAACCGTCAGATTTTGGATCATTACTTGCTGGCGCGGCGAGCCAGCGAATTAGGGGTCCAAGTCGGCGACATTGCCGTCATGGACTATCTGCAAGCCGTATCGGCTAACGATGCCTTGACTGTACCGGATTTCGAAATGCTGTGCCGCGAACTTTTCGGCGGCCGCGTGGATTTTCTGGTGATCAAAAATCAGTTGAAACGAGAACTGGCCATCATGCACATGCGCCAGATCATGCAAGTTGGATTGCCGTTGGCGCCCAATGTGACCGAATCCTGGCAGGCTTACCAAAAATTCAACGAACGCATCGAATGTGCTGTGCTCAAGTTCCCGGTTGTGGATTTCGAGGACGGAATCACGGCAACACCGCCAGATGCAGAACTGAGGGCGCTTTTTGACAAAGGCCGGTATCGATACCCCGATCCCACCGGCGAGGAGCCTGGATTCAAGACGCGGCACAAACTGTCGGCGACGTTGATGACCGCTAATTACGATGACTTTGTACAGCGGGAAATGCAAAAAATTTCCCCGGAACAGGTACAGGCCGAATACGACCGACTGGCGGAAGAAAAAAATTCATTGGTCATGGAATTAGTTCCCGACGAACCGACGGAAAATACGACTGATGTTCCGCAAATAGCCGATCCAACCAAAGACGAGGACGCGCCGCCAACATTAGACGACGGCAAAAAAGGTGATTCGTCCAACGACCCCCAGCAACAGGATGGCAAGACTGCTGATCCGGCCACGGCCAAGGGATCCGAAGGCGGCACCGACCAGTCGGATGGCGATTCGAAGACAGGCGAACCAAAAAAAGATGGTTCGCAGAACGACGGTCCGCAAAAAGATGAAAAAGGTGATGGCGATAGTGATGGATTCCAATTCATTTCCACGACGTTGAATCGACCGCAAGACAAGCAGCCGCAAGACCAAAAGGGTGAGCAACAATCGGAAACCGATCAGAAGTCCGACAAATCGGGTGAGCAGCAAGAGAGCGAATCCTCCGAGGGCTCGGATACTGGCAGATCGGAAACCGCCGCTGGTCAGCAGGACCAGACTGGGAAACAGGCCGACGCCAATGACCCGGCCATGCCGGCCGATCAAACTCAGGCCGATCAAACTCAGGCCGAACCGGGTCAGGGATTGGATTTAAGCGATTTGCAGGCCCCACAGCGCCGGCTCAAACCATTGGATGAAGAACTGGCAAACCGAATCAAACGTGTCTTGGCCAGTGCGCCTGCTCGGGACGCCATGCAGGAAGCTATCAATGAAGCATCCGCTGACATCGAAGAATATTGGGGCGATTATTCTTTGTGGCAACAAACCAAGGATTTGCCGGTTCGCGAACGGGAACCCAAACCCGATCCGGTCGATTTCCACCAGGTGGCCATCAAACACAATTTGATCCCGCAAAGCGTCGAGTTGATGACGTTTGAACAGCTGAGTGAAGAGCCAATGGGAAAAATCAACATCGCCATTAGCCGCCCCAGCCCATTTCCGGGTCAGCCATCACAACAACAGCCGCTCCCGCTGGCGAACTATTTGTTTGATCAATTTTACGAATTGGAAGAATATCGTCCGGAAATCGTGCCGGAATATATTTTCCTGAACACGCATATTGCATTCCTCGAGGAGAAAGTGGAGCCTCAAATCCGCACGTTTGAAGAAGCGAGATCGGACGTCGAACAATTCTGGCGGCGCCAAAAAGCCGTCGATAGAGCTCTGGATGCGGCTCAGCAAAAAGCAGACGAGCTGCGTTCAAGCAGCCAGACCCTTGTAGAAAAATTCCCGGATGACGCTATTAGCACTGGTGAATTCACGTGGTTTAACAACTCTGTGCGGTACCCGTTGTTGCCCGGCGACATTCAGCCAGGTGAAACGTTTATGGAGACTGCTTTTTCGTTGGAGCTGAATGAAGTCGGCGTCGCTTTGGACGGCAGTCGCGAAAACGCCTGCTTGATTCAAAAAACCAAGATGGATGAACGAGACATGGAAACCATGCGCTCGGAATTCTTTGCGTCGCTCTCATCGAATCAAGGTATCCCGGCCAACATCAACCGCCTGTATACCGATGGGTTGCGCGGCGTAATCGGCGAATGGTCGCGGCAGTTGCGCGAAGAACTTAACGTGCAATGGGTGACCGAGTAAGGTCACACGGCAAATAAATGCATCTGATCCGGCCGAATTCGCTGCCCGGCTAATGGCTGGCAGCCGGCAAGCTTGCCTGGCAATCTTAATTGGAGCGCGTTAGCCACTCGCATCGTCGTGTTTGAAAATCACGCAAGCCAGAGGTGGTATCGTAATGTCGATCGATTGACGTTGACCGTCCCAGGAAATCGGCTCGGTGGGGACGGATCCTAGGTTCCCAACGTTGGTTCCACCATAGTGTTCGGAGTCAGAATTCAGACACTCGCGGTATGTGCCGGCAGCGGGCACACCGACGCGCCGCGACTGCCGGATGACGGGCGTGAAGTTGCAAACCACGACCAAGTGCTGTGACGGGTCTGCAGCGCGACGAACGTATGTCAACAAGCTGGCATCCCGATCCGTACAATTGATCCACTGAAAACCTTCTGGTGAGAAGTCCCGTTCGAACAGAGCGGGTTCACCGACAAGCAACTTGTTCAAATCCGCGACCAGCCGCTGCACGCCTTGATGTGTGTCCCATTGCAGCAAGTCCCAGTCCAACGACTGGTTGCAGTTCCATTCCTTCCATTGGGCGAACTCATTGCCCATGAACAGAAGTTTCTTGCCGGGATGCGTCCACATATAACTGTATAACAGGCGGAGATTGGCAAATTTTTGCCACAGATCGCCGGGCATTTGACTGATGAGCGATCCTTTGCCATGCACCACTTCGTCGTGCGAAAAGGGCAATACGAAGTTTTCCGTAAAGGCGTAGATCATGCTGAACGTGATTTCGTCGTGATGATACTTTCGATGAATCGGTTCGTTCCGCATGTACCGGAGCGTGTCGTTCATCCAGCCCATATTCCATTTCAAACTGAATCCGAGGCCGCCGCTGGATGTGGGGCGGGACACTCCGCTCCAGGCAGTTGATTCCTCGGCCACGGTGAGAATCCCCGGGAAATCCGCGTGGGATCGCTCGTTGAATTGTTTGAGCAACTCGATCGCTTCCAGGTTTTCCCGGCCACCGTAACGATTCGGTACCCACTGCCCATCTTCACGGCTGTAGTCCAGGTACAGCATCGACGCGACAGCATCAACGCGCAATCCATCCACGTGATACCGGTCCAGCCAAAACAGTGCGTTGGAGACCAGGTAGTTTTTGACTTCATGCCGGCCGTAATTAAAGATCAACGTGCCCCAATCCGGATGGGATCCCTGGCGCGGATCCGCGTGTTCGTACAACGGGGTCCCGTCAAACCTTGCCAACCCGTGTTCGTCGTATGGAAAGTGTGCCGGCACCCAATCGATCAGCACCCCGATGCCGTGTGCATGGCAATAATCGACAAAGTACATGAAATCTTGGGGAGTGCCGTACCGGCTGGTCACGGCGTAATAACCGACGGTCTGGTAACCCCAACTGCCCGTGTACGGATGCTCGGACACAGGCAACAACTCGATGTGCGTGAAACCCAGTTGCTGGCAATGGTCGACAAGCTGATGGGCCAACTCGCGGTAGTTCAGCCAGCCGTTTTCTTTGCGGCTGTCTTGCCGCCAGCTTCCCAAGTGAACTTCGTACACCGAAATCGGGCCATCCAGTTGATGGCCGCCAGCGCGACGCTGCATCCACCCCTGGTCGCTCCACGCGAAGCCATCCAATTCGGTGATGATCGACGCGGTGCGTGGCGGCAGTTCCGAGGCGAAGGCAAACGGATCCGCCTTGGACGACTCGGAACCATGGGCGTCGATCATGTGATACTTGTACAGATCGCCGGGACGAGCCTCGTCGATGAACACTTCCCAAATTCCTGACGGAATCAGCCTGCGCATCGGGTTCCGCGTGGCATCCCATTCATTAAAACTGCCGACGACCGATAAATGCTGGGCGTTGGGCGCCCAAACGGCAAAATTGGTGCCGCGGGATCCGTTGATTGTTCGCTGCTGGGCGCCGAACAGGTTGTAAATGTGGTCGTGGCTGCCTTGGCCAAACAAGTACAGGTCAAAATCGGAGAACAACGACTCGTGAACGTTCGCCTGCATTGTTGATTTCGAGTCGTCCATCGATGTCCGGTCAGGTCAGGTCGAAGATAAATGCCGAGCTCTGTAGCCCCCACCATGGGAACGGGCAAGCTGCGTTTCTGTATTTAAGCCCGCCGACATGTTTTGTTCAAGAATACTCAGATCTCAGGCGCAACTGGCCCCAGTCATGCTCTCCATGGCCGGTCGGTGCCGCCATTTACGCGCTGCCCGCGCCCAAAACCCGAATAGTCGGCTCGCAATCAAAGCGTGTCGTTTGCCACGCGGTTTGGAGCCGATGGACTCGGAAACCAGTCGATTTCGCACCATTCCATATTGCCAGGATCGGCACGTCACGGAGTGGTAAGAGAGGGCGCGATCCAGCCGGATCCACAAATCCTGGTGCTTAATCGGCCGCCACGCGCCAAAGCTTTCCCAGCGCCATTGATTATCTCGCCAAGCCTGCAGATCGCGGCGAATTCCGCGCGACACGTATTGGCTGGCAGTTACGATGGTCACTCGCGAGGGTTGATCGAGCGCTTCCAGGCCACGAATTATGGCCAGTAACTGTAACCGCTCCCCTCCGACACCTGGCTCCGTGTCTGAGACCTCCAACCAGTCCGAACCATCCATGCGCTGCAGTGCGAATCGCCAGCATCCACCAACCGTCGACCCGTCCGCAATTTCTTGAGTCTCAGACAACAACAAATAATGGGGAGCGGTAGCCACCATGGGACGCCTCCACTCGTTCGTAGGGGGAAAGTAATGAACCGGGATGTCGCCG
>JBFILF010000068.1:0-15338 GCA_041599835.1 Pirellulaceae bacterium | reverse complement strand
CGAATCAAATCGTCAATCAATCCGTTTGAGGGTTATGGGAAAGCATTTCAAACGATCCCCTACTTTTGCGGGGTCTCAACGAGCGATTGGGTTGTGTTTTGGCGCGTGCGGATGAGAGCGCACGGCGCGCGATTACGAATGTTGACGATGTACTCGTAATCGACTGGGTGGCCGTACGTTTTTTTGAGTGCCGTGCCTTGGCTGTTGGTTATGGAGTGCGGTGGCTTGGCACCGCTTTGGATAGATTCCTGTTGGGTCGAGATGCGAATGAGAAATAGCTGCCAGAGAATCCAAAGCTCCGTCAAGCCGGAGCACTCCAAAAAGCGCTTCGAACTCTGGTCATCCGCGCTCGGCGCAGGTATCCCTCACCGCTCGGCATGAACGGGCGGCATAAACGGCGGCATAAACGGGGATGGGTACCTATACGAAACAACGGGGCCGATATGCCGATATATGGCGCGTTGCAGGACCGGTGGCTGGCGTCATGCCGCTCAGTGTTCGAGGGCCGCCGAGAGTCGGGACAGGGCCGAGAGTCGAAACAGGCGCGACTCCTACCGAATGTAGTTGGTCTGTTGAATGACCGGTGGCTAGCGCCACGCCGCTTGAGTCTGCGGCGCAGAAATCGCGAGAACAAGGGTTTGCAAGAACACGCCGGTGCGAACAAGATCGATCGCGGCGCGTCGTTTAGTTGGTCGATGTTGGTCCGATGTTCGACGTTGGAACATCGGCTGGAATCTCAGCGCCGGCTTGGATATACTTTCCGCAGTCTAGCCACTCGGGACTGGTGTAATGGTAGCACGAAGGATTCTGGCTCCTTTAGTCGGGGTTCAAGTCCCTGGTCCCGAGCTTGACGTCGTGCCAACAAATAGGGCCCGACCGATTCGGATTTGAAATGCAGACTAAAAACACCGAATCGCGAGTGCAGCGGGCTGTCATCTAAGATGGCATTTTCTGCACTCTCAAATCCTCGTGCGGCACTCGCATTCGCCGCTCGGTATTGTTCGTTCATAAGCGGCGGCGGATTAGTTGTTGTAAGCGAGGCCCTGCTAGTCGACGGGTACCGGCTCCGCTTCAATCTCTTCCTGGGCCCGGACGCCCACGATGGTGTCGACCAGCGTCGTATCATGGCGCGGCGCGACGGTACGCAAATCCAATAACAACTGCCCGCTGGTGATGCGGCCAAAGATGGCGGGGGAGTTTGTGCGAAGTTTGCGGGCCAGTTCATCGACGCCACAACCATTTGGGGTCAGGGCAATGCACCAGGTAGGCAAATACTGCGTGGGCAAGGAACCGCCTCCAAGCGTGGACTGGCTGGTCACCGCCTCGGCCGTTTCCACAAAGGATGCCTCGGCCAGCTGGGGAGCCAACCTCTCAGCCCGCAGCTTCAGGTTTTCAAGGGGGGTGGAAAGCATCATCAGCAAGGGGATTTTTTGCTGAGCCTTGTCCGGGTCCCGATACAGCCGCAACGTTGCCGCCAAAGCAGCCAAAGTCAATTTGTCGACGCGCATGGCCCGCGTCATCGGGTGTTCCTTGATTTTCGAAATCAACTCGTCGTCGCCGGCAATGATGCCGCATTGCGGCCCGCCCACCAGTTTGTCACCGCTAAACAACACGATGTTCGCACCACAATCAATACTGTGCCTGACAATCGGTTCGTCCGTCAAACCAAACTGTTCAAAGTCGATCAGCGCGCCCGAACCGACGTCGTCGATCACCGGAATGTGATGCCGTCGCCCTAATTTGATCAGTTCGGTCAATTCCACGCTGGCGTTAAAACCCACTACCCGATAATTACTGGGATGCACCCGAAGAATGGCACCGGTGTTCTCGTTGATCGCCCGCTCGTAATCAGAAAATCGAGTCTTATTGGTCGTCCCAATTTCGCGCAACCGGGCGCCGCTACATTCCATCACGTCCGGCAATCGGTAACTTCCGCCAATCTCGACCAATTGCCCGCGCGACACAATGACCTCGCGGCCGGTCGCCAGCGCCGAAAGCGTAAGCATCGTGGCCGCAGCATTGTTGTTCACGACGGTGGCTGATGAAGCTCCCGTTACCTCGCATATTAGCCGCCGCACCGCCAAGTCGCGCTGGCTTCTCTTGCCCGTTGCCAGGTCAACTTCCAAACTGGCGTAACCCCGGGCAATCGCATTCATTTCACCAATCGCCTCATCTGCAAGTGGAGCGCGCCCCAGCCCCGTGTGCAAAATCACACCAGTCGCGTTAATCACATGTCGTAACCGCGGCTGTTCAGCGGTGGAAATCCATGATGCAATTTTTTCGGCCAGCTCCTGCGGTCCCGGGATGTGCACTTCCTCAGCCGCGTTAGTGATTTGCTCGCGCAGCTGATCCAAAAACGAGCGAACTCCGTTTACGACCACGTTGTGGTTCGCCGTTTCAATCAACGACTTCAGCGGCGGACTTTCCAACAACTGGTTGACCGAGGGCAGGTTGCGAAACGGATTGGGAACGTTGGGCATGGTTCAAACGCCAAAAAGGTTGAAGGATCAGAGAGACTATTGAGTTGTAATCGAATTAGCGAGAATGCAGCATCAAAAACACTATAGTTTTTGTTCTTTTGCCAATTCGTCGACGGCCGTCGTCGCAAAATCAGGGCGACTCGGGCTGCACGGACTGGCTGGAAACCGGGATGTTTGGAGAAGATGGGGCAGTGTTCGCCCGTTGCTGCTCGTCCAGTTCCATTTGCCGTACCCGCTCTTCCATTTCCTTGCCAGGTTTGAACGTAACCACGTATTTCTCTGGCACGTTGACTTTGTCGCCCGTCCGGGGATTTCGGGCCTTTCGTGCAGCGCGTTTCTTTACTTCAAAAACGCCAAAATTACGCAGTTCAATTCGCCGGTCCGTGACAAGCGTTTCGACGATGGCGTCAAACGTCTTCTGGACGATCTCCTTGGTCTTGAGCTGGGTCAGCCCGATTTCCTCTGAGATGGTTTTGACGATTTCCTTTTTCGTCATTTAGGGCTCCGCCAGAAAACGCGTCGATTCTTGGGTACAAAACGTCACAAGTGTAAGCAGGGCAACGACTAGAGTCAACATCATCGTGTTTGCGGACGCTCGGACGCCAACCATAATGGCCGTCTGGCTCGATCTGGTGCCAGCGCGTAAATCACGGAGATGCATAGACTTAGGCAATCAAAACGGCTTCCAGGGGCTTCGAAAGCTGCCTGTGGCAGACCGTAACTGTCCGACCCACAAGAGCTTACGTCAATTGCTTGGAGCACACTCGACCCTATTACGGCTGAGTCAAGAAATGGTTCGATCGGTTGTGGGACCCGCCCAACGATACAGGCGAACGGCGGCCACCTAAATCTTCAACACGGCGCGTTGCGTCTCGATTTGCTGCAGCGAGTAGAGTTTGCCTTTGCCACTACCGGGACATTGTTTACAGGTTTCTTCCCAGCGCTGCGGCGACGAGAGATTGGAATCCCAGAAGGGCCAGGTGCGACATTGGCGGGGACGTTGCTGGTACACCGTGCATTGTCGGTTGTCGCTGTCGAAAAACACGCAGTCGCCGTTGGGGAATTCAACCAGGCTTTTGCGAATGCCGATTTGCCGAACGAACTTGCGTTCAAATTTATCTATATCGGCGAAGCCGAGAGCTGCTGCCAACGATTCGATTTCCCGTTTATTGACCCATACGTAACCCGGCGCACCGGTACAGCAGTTGCCGCATTGGGTGCAGCTAAACTTCAATCCGTCGGTGTACCACAGTTTTGCGGTCTTGTGATTGTTCGAATCGTCAGATTTTGTTTTGCCCTTGTTTCGTCGCGACACCTTATCCTCCAATTTGATACATGGCGCGAGCTGGTTTTTGGAATTCGCTAGTGCCAATCCCGTGAGCCGCCTTTTTATTCTTGACGCATTCGATAATTTGAAGTTCGATGTCGCGATCGCTGGCACCGGAGCGCATCAGGTCTCGCACGTCCCATTCCTCGTGAGAGAACAAGCAGTTGCGGATTTTACCGTCTGCCGTCAACCTCAATCGGTCGCAAGCTTCGCAAAACGGCTCGGTCACGGAATTGATAAAACCGATCCGGCCGTGGATTCGGTTTGATGGATTCGCGAATTCAAAGTCGCTGGCGGGTTGGCTGGGATTATGCCGATCGACAGCTTTCAGTTTGCCAAAATTTGATTCGATGATGTTTCGGATTTCGGCGCCGCTAAGCACGTCGTTGCTGGCCCACTGGCCGGTCGAGTTCAACGGCATGAATTCGATAAACCGCAGTTCCAATCGCTGTTCCAGACAAAACTGAACCAGCGGAATGACTTGAGAATCGATCAACCCGCGAACGGCCACGGCGTTAATGCGAATGTTTTCAAAACCGGCGCTCTGTGCCGCCTGGATTCCGCTTAACACCTGTTCGAGTTCGTCGCGGCGGGTGATTTGTTTGAATTGTTCCGCGTCCAGGCTGTCCAAGCTGACATTCAGCCGATCTAAACCGCATTGCCGCAATTGGGTGGCCAAGCCCGCCAGTAAGATTCCATTGGTGGTCATGGCGATTTCGGCGATTGATTCGATTTGCTTTAATTGCCGAATCAGTTCGGGCAATTGTTTTCGAACCAGGGGCTCGCCACCGGTGATACGGATCCGATTGATGCCGAGACCGGCGAACACCCGCGTGACTCGACTGATTTCCTCAAACGACAGAATCTCCGGACGTGGCAGAAACTGAATCGACTCGTGAGGCATGCAATAAAAGCAGCGGACGTTGCAGCGGTCAGTGACGCTGACGCGAAGGCTGGTGTGCCGGCGGCCAAACGTGTCGATCAATTGATTTGGCTGTGACATGAGTGTTTTATTGGCTGGAAGATGGTGAGGCGCCCGGGTGGACCCAAACTTTTTTGCCGTCGCTGTACACTTCTTGCTTCCAAATTGGCACAATTTCCTTGAGGGTGTCGATGATCCACTGGGCCGCCTGAAACGCTTCGGCCCGGTGCGGACTACTGACGGCGACCGCCAGACTGGCCGCGCCAACGGGCACATCGCCGACACGATGGACAATGTGGACCGCTTTCAAAGGCCACCGCTCCATGGCCTGGGCCCGGATCTCGGCCAGTTTCTTTGCGGCCATTTCGCGATAACAGTCGTAATTGAGTTGTGACGTTTCCTGCTGGCCGGTCAGCCGCCGCGTGGTCCCCACAAACAGCAAGTTGGCACCGGCATCCGGATCATTGACGGCTGCCAACAGCGCGGCAGAATCGATTTCGGATTCAATGATCTCAATCATCAGTGGACGATCGAAGTTGAGGGTAACCGGAGGCGGCTTATCCGCCGCTCACCGGGGGAATCAATCCTACTTCGCACCCGTTGCGAAGCGGTGTTTCGTCAATCGAGTATTCCTGATCGACGGCGATCGAGCAATGTCCCAAAATCTCTTGCAATTCCGGGTGCTGTTCCACGAGCGCTCGCTTCAGGTCGCCAACCGTGGGGCAGTCCCCCATTTCCAGTTGGAGTTGGTCGGCCCCCAGCACGTCGCGAGCTTGAGCAAAAAGCACCACGTTTACTTTCATGATATGACCAGTTCCTCGCTGCGTCGATCAAACAAATTATTCAATTCGGGCATTAGCCGATACGCGAGCGCCAAAATTTTGACCGGGTGGATCGTCGGTTTGAGCGTGCCCTGTTCCATCTGGATTTTGCACGTGCTGCATTCGGTGGCACCCACCATAATTTGCGGACTACGCATGGCAGAAATCAGCCCAACGCCGGCTCGAAGACTGCGGCGGTAGTTGGAACGCATCAATCCGTAAATTCCCGCCATGCCGGAACAACCCTTTTCAATCCGCTCGATCTGCATGCCCGGTATCAGGTTGAGCAGATTGATCGCGGCAACGGTTTCGCCTAAAGCTCGTTGGTGGCACGGCAGGTGATAACCGACAGAGCAGTTGAGCGGCCGAAAGTCCAACTCGAGATCTCCGGTCAGGTGCAGGTTCCACAAAAAGTTGCTGATGTCGGTCGTGTTCTCGGCCACCATTCTGGCGTCGTCGTCGTCCATCAAATTCAGATACTCGTGCTTCAACGCCAGCGCGGCCGATGGTTCCGTGGTGACGATGTGGCACCCGTTGCGGACGCCTTCCGCCAGTATCTCCACATTCTTGGCGGCGATTCGTTTGGCGCGATCGATCAGGCCGGCCGAGATCAACGACATGCCGGCAATCTGCTGGTTGGGTGGCACGTAAACTTCAAACCCGTTGTGTTTCAACACGGCGCAAGTCGCCCGCGCCAGTTCGTCGTCATTCCAGTTGGCAAAGGCGTCCACGAAATACAACACGGATTTGTTTTGACGGCGCGGCGCCTGCGTGAGCCGCTGTCGATGGGCCCAGCGCAAAAAGGGCCGACGGGTAAACCCGGGCAACTTGCGAGCCAGCGCGATGCCAAAAAATCGATCCAAAACCCACCGCATGGCACCGTTGCGGATCATCCAGTTGATCAGCCGCGGGCTCCGTCCGGCAATCCCGTACAGAATATCGAGGCGAGTCAACAGCCACTGTGACATCTTGAGACCGTTGACGGCCACGTATTGAGCTTTCGTCTCGATCATCAACTTGGGAATGTCCACATGCGCGGGACATTCCAATCGGCACTGGTGGCAATTCACGCACAGATCGGCAATCGACTTGAGATCTTCATCGTTCAGCGCATCGGCACTCAATTGGCCGCTGACCAGGGCACGCACCAAATTGGCTTTGGCGCGGGGCGATGATTCCTCGCGCGGAGCAAGGCGAAAAATCGGACACATGCGTTCATCGGGCGAATTAGTACGACACCGCGCGCAGCCATTGCATTTGGACGCGACCGCCGCCATCTGAGGCAAATCCCAGGTCAGCTGGGGTTCGATCACCGTCAATCGGGATGCCGTTTTCTTTCCGTTGGATTCGTTTGGCGAACCAGCCTCGGATGGGTCGTCGACCTCCTCCGGCCCGGCCGGCTGCAGCACGGTCACGGAGCGCAGATGGGACCAAACGTCGATCGGTGGTGAATCGACGATTTTGCCCGGATTCAAAATATTTTGCGGATCAAAGGCCCGCTTGATTTCCACAAACACGTCGTACAATTTCGAATACTGGCGGCGGAGATATGGCGTGCGAACAAGACCATCACCGTGGTTGCCGCTGATCGACCCGCCCAGCTCAAATACGCGGTTGAAAATGTGCTCCGATAAATCAGCGATCTTGGCAGAATCAGATTCGTCGGCCAGGTTCAGTTGGGGTCGCAGGTGCAACAGGCCTTGACCAACGTGTGCAAAGACCGACGCGGTGACTTCAAATCGATTCAAAATGGAGTGCACGTCCGAGATCAATACCGGCAGTTGCTCGGGCATCACCGCGATGTCATCGACGAACGGGAGCGCCTGGCGGCCACCGCCCAAACCGAATTGCATGGGCACGATGCGACGCACAATTCGCCAGTAAAGATTCCGTTGCTCAAGTTCGCTGGTGATGCGCGCGTCAAACGCCATTCGCTTGCGGCGGGTGATTCGATCATTCAAAAACTGCAGCTGCTGGCGCAAGCCGGACGCCGTATCGGCCTGCAATTCGACCAGCAACATGGCTTCGGCCGGTTCGGGGATCAAGCGGGCAAATCGTTTGTCCGCTTTGCGCGCGATGGACAACAGCCTGCGATCCATCAAATCGCAAGCGGCCACATCTTTTTTGATGATTTCCAAGGCTGCCGGCATGGCGCGATCCAGGCTGTCAAAGAAAAACAGGATGACGCCCCGGTGCCTGGGCACCGGTTGCGTTTCGACGGTGGCTTCCGTGATGATCGCCAACGTGCCTTCCGATCCGGCAATCAACCGCGTCAAATCGATCCGGCCGTCGTGCGTCAAATCGGTCAGATCGTATCCGGCATGGTTGATTTTCGTTTGTGGCTGGTGTTGTTCGATTAGCTCCCGGCGGCGGCCGACGATATGGTCCACCCGGTCCTCCAGTTGTTTGACTCGCGGGGACGTGGCTGCGTCGCTGCCCACTTCGACGACCTGCGCGTCGGCCAATACCAGCTGGAGGCGTCTAATTTTTTCACGTGGCGCCCCGTATTTTATCCAGTGGCTGCCCGCGGAGTTCATCGCGATGACACCGCCCATGGTGGTAACGCTGCGAGTCGCCGGGTCCGGTCCAAACATTTGTTGGCGGCGGGCCAGTTGCCGATTCAATTCCGCCAATACTACTCCCGGCCCGACGCGCACCGCCTGGTCCGAGAGGGGAATCACCCGCCGCATGTAATGCGAGAAATCGATAATGATGCCGGGACCAATCGCGGCCCCCACCACATTGGAACCGCTGCCGCGGGCGTGTAATGACAAGTGATTTTCCGCAGCGTACTGCACGCAAGCGACCACGTCGCTGGTCGAGCGGGGCCGCACCACGCCCATCGGCTTGATTTGCAGGATACTGGCATCTGTGGCGTACATTTGCAGAAACAAATCGTCACAGAAAACCTCGCCTTCCATCAGCCCACGTAAATCGGCTTGTATTCGCGCTCGTTCGGGATTCATGCTGAAAAAGTGGTTGGGCGTTAAGTTCTCATTCTCATTTTCGCAGTCGGAACATAAACTGAGAACCCGAAATCGAGAAAACTCGACCGCTCTCGGCGCTGCGCGGACCTCTGCGCGGGCGTCTCTGCGGCTTGTGCGGCAAACTTGAGGCATCGGCTCATGAAACTGTTAATGGTGATGCGGCACGCCAAGTCCAGCTGGGCAGACGAAACGCTCAGCGACCATGACCGGCCACTCAATAAGCGCGGACGGCGCGATGCACCACGGATGGGCAAGCTGCTGGTCGAGCGTCACCTGCAACCGGAGATCACGTTGTGCTCAACAGCGGTACGGGCACGGATGACGGCAGAGCGCGTGATCCAGGCGTTTTCCCGCGAACCCGTCTTGATGACGGATCGGCGGCTATATCATCCGTCGCCGCGCGGCTTCAAACAGGTGCTCGGCGAGCATCTGGATGGCGAATCAAGGGTGTTGGTGATTTCGCACAATCCGGGCTGCGAAGAGTTCATTTATCGGTTGACCGGCGAGTTTGAAACGTTGCCGACTGCGGCCGTCGCCTTGATCGAACTTGAGAACGATGTAGCCTGGGACGCGCTTGGTAAAGCCCGCGCCCAGTTGCGTGACGTGCTGCGACCCAAGGAAATTTTCTAAAAATGTGGCGTCATCATGGCGTCATCATGACGTCTCATAACGTCGCGTCGGGCCGCCAGAACCGCGAATCTAAACGGCTTCGCGCAATTTCATGACGGGGGGGTGAAAGTCGGCCATCTCCATAATCACCTGCCGCCAGTTATGGGGACGGCCCGGTGTCAATCGACCCAGTACCCTGGGAAATTCACAGCCGGTTAACCATGGCAAATCGGCGGGCATTTGGTCGATGTGCATCAACCCCAGCATGGCGGTAGTGACACCATCGCCGTGTTGCGGTTGAAAACCGACATGATCGAAGGTCAACAACTCGTGTTTGCCGATAGCGCGATCAATTTCGTTGATCAGCAGCCCCTGATTTTTCAGGTGCCCGCCCGGCACCAACTGCAAGTTGGCAGGTGGACTTTGGAGTTGCGAAAGGAAACGTTTGACTTGCTGGGCCATGAACCAGTTTGCGCTGCGGATGATATCGGCGGGCGCATGATTGGGCTGACGGACCAGATGCCGAACGGATTGCAGTAAAGGATCTTGCCAGGAGGGTAGCGGTCCCAGCCCCGCGCCGCTGCTCGACACGATGTCCGTCCAGCCTCGCACCAACTCGGTGATCACTTTGCCCTGCGCGCCGAGGTGGCTGGACGACGCGGCCACGGTTCCGGAATGGGCCGTTTGCACCAGCAATTGTTCAAATTGCAGTCCGGGCGAAAGGTGAAACTGGATTTTGGGCAATTCCTCATCGAGCCCGTCGGATTTGGGCAAAAATGTCAATTCGAGGTTTTGCCGCAGATTCAAGTACAGTCGGGAGTGCTGGGCAACGCGGCGGTCGCGATCGGCAAACAGTAACCAATTAGCCAGGGGGGCAATCGGGTAACCGCGACCGCCTGCGGCCAGGTCGCGCTGCGGTAAACCGTCGATGACCGAGATCCCGCAATGCTCGGCCAAGCTGTTGGGTTCACAAAAAGGTTCATAGCTCGGTTTTCCGTCATAGTCGACTGGCCAGATACCCGGATCCTGAACGCAAACGGCCAGCATTTTTTTGGCGGCCCCGCCCGACAATGCCATGAGCGAATGCACTGCGGCGGCCAATTGCCGGGTCAAATCCAACTTTAACTGAATCAGTTCGTGGGCACTGGGATTGGATTGACCGGCAAATTCGCGGCAGGCGCGGGCCGTGATATCGGGGATGGGAATGGTCCGCTGCTCGATCCATTGTGGTCGCAGGAACTTGCCGCGCCCCTCAGCCAACAACAGCGCGCCGGCGATCCGGCTAAAATCCTCGTCGATCGCCAATCCAATGCAAAGTCGTTGGGCTTGGGACAATCGGTACCGGTCCAGCAGCTCCACGAATTCGGATTGACTTCTCATGAATCGGATACGGCGAATGCGGCCTTTGCAGAGGCTGCGCTCGGCTTGAATCATCCTTTTTTCAAGCCGAGAGCACCAACGCCGTTCACGAAGCCGCCCGCTGCCCTGACTTAACTCCTTGCCGAGCAGTGACCACGAGTCGACGGATTCGACACCCGGTCATTCGGTTGGCATCGTGAAATTGGCAACATCAGTTTTTGCATGTGAATCGGGGCAGGCTGTAGTCGGTCAAGTGGAGATCAGGCAACCACGCGCAACTGGACGGGCTTGCGGCGCTCAATGCCTTCCACAAATTCCTCGAATATTCGCAGATCCAAGGCGGAAGCCGCATCGCTTTCGGGATGGAACTGTGTGCCCATGGCAAACCAATCCGGCTGGTTGCTTTCGATCGCCTCGACGACACCGTCGGGACATCGGGCCGTCACGTCAAATCCGGGCGCCACTTCATCGATCGCCATGTGATGACGGCTGCTGACACGGATTTCGCCATCGCCGTAAACACGTTCCATAATGGACCCCGGTGCAATGTCGAGGCTGTGGCGATGGCCTTGATCCTGCGCATCACGATGCGGGATGGCATCCGGCAGGTCTTCCGGAATGTGCAGATACAGATTGCCTCCCTGGGAGAGATTCAACAGCTGCATACCGGCGCCGATCCCGAAGACCGGCAGCTGTTTTTCGGCGGCGATGCGCACCAGCGCGCGGTCAAACAATTCTCGTCGAGGCTCCATCGGTCGCACCGTCGGATGCAGCATAAATCCGTCGCGCCGCGGATCGAGATCCGCTCCTCCGATCAGCACCAGGCCGTCCAATCGATCAAGAAACCAGTGCAAGTCTTCTTCCGCGATACTGGGGGGCAAAACATTGGGGATGCCGCCCGCCGCGGCAACACAGTCGTAATAGCCCGCGGCGATATAAGTGAATGCGGGTTGCGCGTTTTGGGCACGACGGTAATCTGCATTAATGCCGATAACTGGTTTTGCGGACATGTACTCAACTCCCTGTCGATGTTGCGGACCATCATGGACCGAAAATGATTGAGAGATTATCACGAACCGGAGTTGACGTGATCGGGCAACGTCTTCGACAATCTCGATACGGATCGTGACTCGTCACAACGGTTCGTTGCCGCGAGCCAGATTTAGATTGAGCAGGACATGCCGACGATGTGGCCATCTTGAACCCGTCGGACAATCTCGGATGGAAAAAACTCCCTTTTCTCCCGTGAAAATAGACGATGTCTCGTCTAAATATCGGAAGAACAAAAACGACGCACCGTTGTGACGCATCGGTTACCGTCCTGCAACTGAATTCAATATTTTGTGATCCACTGGCAATCCAGCAACGCAGTGTTGTGCAATCAGTGAAAATGCTAGCTGCCTGCGTTGTGAAGTTTAGTTGATTTATTCACGTAGTCTTCACCAAGCAATGTTGACGATGAATTACCGCAATGTGTGTGTTGAGGCGTTTGGTTATGTCGTGCCGCAAACCGTGGTGACCAGCGAGGAAATTGAACAGCGGCTGCAGCCGGTGTACCAACGGCTCAAGTTACCCACCGGCCGCCTGGAATTGATGACCGGAATTCGCCAGCGCCGATTTTGGCCCGCGGATACGATGGTGGGGGATATCAGTGCCGTTAGTTGCGACCTGGCGCTAGATGTGGCGGATGCCGACCGCAACAAGGTGGGCTTGCTGGTCCACGCTTCCGTCTGCCGCGACTACTTGGAGCCCGCCACGGCCTGCAAAGTTCATCGGCGGTTGAATCTTCCAAAGTCCTGCCTGACATACGATGTATCCAATGCCTGCCTGGGCATTCTTAACGGCATCCTGCAGGCTGCCAGTATGATCGAGTTGGGACACATTAGCAGCGCACTGGTCGTGGGAACGGAAAACGGCAGATCGCTTGTCGACAACACGATTGACATGCTCAACACCAACGACTTGCTGACTCGAAAGAGCATTAAGCAATCCATTGCGTCATTGACCATCGGTTCCGCCAGCTGCGCCGTGTTGTTGACCGACCGGTCGATCAGCCGTACGGGCAATCAATTGGTCAACTGGTGTGCCACCGCTGACACGCAACACCATGATTTGTGTGAAAGTGTCCGCGACCAGGCCGGGCTCATGCAACCCTTGATGGATACCGACTCGGAGATGCTGATGCAGCAAGGAGTTTCCACCGGAAAATCAACATTCGAGCGCTTTCTTGAACAGACTGAATGGACTCGCGACCACATTGATCACACGTTCTGCCACCAAGTCGGCGCGGCTCATCGCAAATTGTTTTTGGATTCGATTGAAATGGACCCGAATAAAGACTTTGTGACGTATCCCACTCTGGGAAATACCGGTTCAGCAGCGCTTCCAATTACGCTGGCCAAAGCCGTTGAACAAGATCGGCTTAAGGCCGGGGATCGAATTGCATTGCTCGGCATCGGATCGGGCATCAACTGCGTGATCCTGGGGGTTCGATGGACCGAGGGCCGTGTGGATGGCCGAGAAATGGACCGAGTTGATACACTCATGGCCGTTTGATGAAATCCGAGGGGACGCCGATCAATACTCGTTCGCAAACTCATGTTGTTGTTGTCCGGCAGATGCCGGTAGCGGGCAGCCCGCGAATTCAATTGTGGCGCGCATCTTTGCCGATTTGTTGTTTGCTGCTGACCATGACCATCGCTGGAGTTGCCCAGGATGCCATCTGGGCGGCCCAAGCATGGCAATCCAGCCGCACAAAGCTCGAACAAACCGCACAACCAATTGATCCACGCGTAACTGGACTGCTGGGTGAAGTCGTGGCCAAGCACGGCATTCCTGGCATCGTCGCGGCCGTCATGGTTGACGGAAAATTAGTCGCATGCGGCGCTGCCGGAGTGCGCAAAACCAAGACCGACGTGGCGATCAACGTTGAAGACAAGTTTCATTTGGGCTCGTGCACGAAAGCAATGACGGCCACGGTAATCGGCATGCTGGTCGACGATGGCCAGTTGAATTGGACCGATACCATCGCGGATTGCCTACCGCAATTGCGTGAGCGAATCGATAGGGATTATCACTCAGTGACGATTTGGCAATTGTTGACGCATCGTGCTGCGCTGGCTGCCAACGGTCCTTATTGGTTAAGCCGGGGCTCGGCCGATCACGAAAACCGACTGGAAATTGCCGCACGGGGACTTAAAACGAAACCCGAGTCGCTGCAGTTCGGGCAATATGCCTATTCCAACTTGGGCTATGTCGTCGTCGGTACCATGGCCGAGGCCGTGACAGGGAAATCTTGGGAACAATTGATTCAGGGCAAATTATTCCAGCCGCTGAATATCCGCAGCGGTGGATTCGGAGCGCCCTCGCGCGACGGCCGCCTCGACCAGCCCTGGGGTCACGCCTTGACCAAAGGTAACTTGTTTGCCAATCAATTCGATAACGCGCCCTCAATGGGTCCCGCCGGGCGCGTGCACTGCAGTATTGCTGACTGGTCCAAATTCATTGCGCTGCATCTGGATTTGACACGATCACATCACAAATTATTGAAGCCCGAAACGTTGCGGCGATTGCACTCGGCGCCTGATGGAAACGGGTCAACCCCATATGCCGGTGGTTGGATCGTGCGGCCGCTCGATGACGGTACATACGAGCTGGCCCATGAAGGCAGTAACAATTTTTGGATGAGCACGGTCGTCGCCAATCCAGCACGCGGGACGGCCGTGCTCATCATATCTAATACCAGTCCCGCCAGAGGTGTTCCAGCTAATCACGACGCGATCAAGCGGCTAACGCACTTGTTTGATTTGAAATTCGACCAATAGCCGGCATCGTTCACGAACGGCCCGTCACAGCGCGGCCGGCGGCTGACGGCTGCAATCGTCTTCCGTCAACCACGAGATAGCTTCGTCCCGATTGGAAAAATCGTCTACGTTGACACCCCGATTGCGGGCCACCGTGACGATGAATCCTACGTCCTGGTTTTCCAGCCGACGTACATAGGCAATTTTGAATGATGTATCCATTCCGTCGTCGTGAAAACTAGCGCCGAATTCGAACAGATCCATGGTTTCGCCTTGCATCGCGCTGCTTTGGGTTTCCAAAAGCACAAGCACACGCTTGAATCCCAGCCGACGAGCTAGCGAAACAGCCTCACGACGAGCTATGCGGTGATCGTCAGAAGTCGTGTCCGCGCGGTGAACGACCTCCAATATTTTCAAGTCGTCCAATTGGTTAATTTGGAATGTCACGTCTCGAAGCTCAAAGCCCTTATTTTGTCCCCACCCATTCGGGTTGCAAGGTGTTCACCTTGGGAACGATTCTAACAATTAGCGTTGAATGAACCTAATTGTTATTTGAAGTCAACCGATCGCTTCGAAACGACAAAAAAATGAACGACTTTTGCTTATTTTTGACCGATTTTGCGAAATCGTTCATATTGCATCATTTTCGATCAATATATCGCACAATCGTTCAGCTGGTGTTCGTCAGTTCACCAAAAAATCCAGCGAAGATTGCTGGCCGTTTGGGGAGATTACCGGAAAAAGTTGAACAATTTCGCTCGCAAGCTGGTTGGCTTAGTTGCCGGTTCTGGGTCCATGCGGGTCGCAAGCGGCGACTGAAGTTACGATCTTGTCGTCAAAATAGTTAATTGCCATTCCCGCGTCGACGATGATCAGCTGGGCGTTAATTCCCGATGATGCGGGGCTGAGCAGAAAGCAAGCGGCATTGGCGGCCTCCTGGGTCTGCACGGCTTGTCCGCGCGGAATGACTTTTTCCGCGTACAAATAGGAGTCGACGTAGCCGGGAATGCCCGCCGACGAAGCGGTCTTT
>JBFILF010000067.1:0-15357 GCA_041599835.1 Pirellulaceae bacterium | reverse complement strand
TAAGTCACCCGGCTTGTTCAAATCGAACTGGACCGGTGACGGGCCGCGGGCCACACCGACCATCACCCAGCGACGATTATATTCGGTGGGTGGCGAAGGACGGCTCATTTGCTTGGATGCTGAAACGGGTGAGATGATATGGACGCGCCACGTGCACCAGGCTGTCGACGCCGAAAATACGAGGTTCGGCAAAAGCGGATCTCCGTTGCTTGTTGGTGATCGGGTGATTGTCACCGGCGGCGGAGAACGGGGCCCATCGTTGCTGGCGTTTGACAAGACGACGGGTGAACTGGATTGGACCGCCGCTTGGGGACCGGATCCACAAGACCAGGGCACGATCTATAACAGCTACGCGTCCCCGGTGGCGGCTACGCTGCACGGCACGGTGCAGATCGTCAATCTCGAAGACAAAGGCGTCGCGGCCTACCACCCGGAAACCGGACGCCAATTGTGGACGTTTGACTGGCCCTGGCAAGATTTGGAGCCGAAAGTTTCCCAGCCTGTGATCTTGCCCGGAAACCGGGTTTTTATTTCCGCCGCGTACGCCTCCGGATGTGCGGTGTTTCAAATCGAACGAATGTCCGATCAAACGCTGCAAGCCGAACTGGTTTGGCAAAACCGAAACTTGAGAACCAAGTTCAGCAATGTCGTCGTCCGCGACCATTACGTGTACGGGTTGCACGACCGAATTTTGGCTTGCGTGGACCTGCGCAGCGGCGAGCGGCGCTGGCGAGGCGGACGTTTCGGTCATGGACAGATCTTATTGGTGGGTGAGTTGATCGTGGTGGTCAGCGAAATGGGCGAAGTTGCGCTGGTGGAAGCCGGCTCGGAACAATTTCGTGAGTTGGGGCGGTTCCGAGCGCTGCATGATCGCACATGGAACTGCCCAGTGATTCATGTTCCGCGGCGCCGGGATGACGTGGTCTACCTGGTGTTGCGGAACGACCAGGAAGCAGTTTGCTACGAGTTGGCGCGAGAGCCGCCGGCGGCGCGAACCACTAACTAGTCAGAGGACCAGCGGGCTGACCCCGGGTTCACGACTGGACCAGTTGGTTGCCAATGGAGATGGCCTCGGCAGGTGACCGGGCAAACCCGTCAGCCCCCAACTGCCGCCAAATTTCTGGCGTGTCGGCAAAGGCCATGCCGCCGACCATGATTTTGCAGTTGATATTCGGCAATTCCCTCACGCGTTGGATAGCTTCGCGCACCGACGGCAACTGGGTGCTAAGCGCCGCCGACAAAAGCAGTAGCGAAGCGTTGAAGCAGGTGACGCCGTCGACGATCACATGCGGCGGCGCGTTGCCGCCCAGGCAAATGGCTCGCCAACCGGCAAACTCAAAAAAATCGGAGACGGCCCGAATGCCGATGTCGTGCACATTGTCCGCCACGGCGGCCGACACCACGGTTAATCCATTCGGTGGTTGTTTGTCCGCCTTGTCGTACAGCACAGACATCATCCGCGCCGTGGTCGACGTCACAAGATGCTCTTCGGCCACGCTCACTTCAGCGCGGTGCCACATGTTGCCAATCTCTTGTTGGGCCGGCAGTAACACGTTCACGTAAGCGTCTTGGATGGCCAACCCGTTATGGACGGCGTCCACAATCAGTTGCATCGCCTGGCGGCTGTCGCCCTCCAACACCGTAACCAGGTACTTCATGGCCAGCTGCGCCTGGTCGTCGGTGTCATCCAGCCCTGCGACAGCCTCAAACGGTTCGTTCAACAACTCCAGCGCTGCATCCAAATATTCTGCCGGAACTTGCCGCGAGTTTTCGGGTAGCTCCTCCTGCAGCACGCCGCGCAGACAGTTGAGACTTTCCTTCAAGTATTCGTCAGGCAGTTGCCGCGCTTGGAAGGCGGCCCGCGTCCACGTTACCCGCGACGAAAACAACAAAGGTTCTGCTTCGGAAATGGCCACCGACAATTCCATAACCCGCTGACGAAAATGATCCTTCCAGTGGGCAAAGGCCGTTTCGCCGAAGTGTTGTTGCAGATCGGGGCGCCGTTGTAAAAGCTGATTGGCTGCGAATGCGGCATAGGCCGACGCGCTGGTCGCCAGCAATTCCGCTGCCAAATGCTCGTTTGAGGTCATTGATTTTGCAACGATACGTTGAAGTATTCGGCTTATTGTAGCAAAAACTTCGCGATCAAACGATTTGACTATCCGAGACCGGTTGCCAGAGAGAGTCGAGCGTGATCCAGCGTCATTGACGGCAACTTGTCAACTTTTATAACAACCTGCTGGACGGGCCGCGCCGTTATCGTCACGCCTGCTTTGGAACGTCAACCGGCCAATAGGGTGGCGGCATTCGAATGCGGTGGATGATTTGTCGTAAGATCGTCTGGTCGCACGGGGTTCGGATAGCGGGTACCGTGCCGTCGCAGGTGGCCGTATGTTTGATAAAATGCGATTGGCCTGTGGCCGCGCGGTCGGATCCATTTGGAGTTGTATTTGTGTCGAATTTGTGTGTGATCGGTTTGCAATGGGGTGACGAAGCCAAGGGCAAGCTTGTCGACTTGTTGACGGATCAATTTGAAATTGTGGTGCGCTATCAAGGCGGTTCCAATGCTGGGCACACGGTCGTGGTCGGTGACCAGATCTACAAGTTGCACTTGATTCCCAGTGGAATATTAAACCCGCGGGTCACCAACGTAGTGGCATCGGGCGTGGTGGTTCATCCGGAAACGCTGGTGCAAGAAATCGACTCGTTAAGTAGCCGGTCGATTGAGATTTCCGACCGGTTGAAACTGAGCGATCGCGCGCATGTCGTGATGCCTTGGCACGTGGTCGAAGACCAGCTGTGGAACGAAGCGGAATCGGGCGACGAGAGCATCGGCACCACATTGCGGGGGATCGGTCCCTGTTACAGCGACAAAGTCGGCCGGCGGTTTGCCATTCGATTGGGAGACATGTTGCAGGCGGATTTCCCGCAGCGGATTGCTCAAATTTGCGAGTTCAAAAATCGGTTGATCAATCAGCAGGACGAACAATCGACGGTGTTCTCCGCCCCGGACATTGCGGCGCAATATCAGGAGTTTGGCGAGCGGTTGCGTCCAATGATTTGTGATACCAACGAGTTTTTGCTGAATTCGGCGGAAAATGGCCGCCGCATATTGTTCGAAGGGGCCCAGGGCGCACTGTTGGACGTCGATCACGGAACCTATCCATTTGTCACCAGCAGCAATAGTTCGGGTGTGGGAGTGTGTGCTGGCGCGGGCGTCCCGGCCCGATTTATTCACAAGGTGATTGGCGTGGCCAAGTGCTACACGACGCGCGTCGGCGGCGGCCCGTTCCCCACCGAGTTGGACAACGAGATCGGACAACATATTCGTGAGATTGGCCGAGAATACGGTACGACCACGGGGCGGCCACGTCGTTGTGGCTGGTTTGACGCGGTGGCGGTGCGGTACACCGTGCGTCTCAGTGGCGTCGATTTCTTGTCGATGATGATGCTGGATGTACTGAGTAGCTTGGACGAAATCAACATCTGCGTGGGATACGAAATTGATGGCCGGGCCGTTGACGGGTTTCCCAGTCGCGTCGATCAATTGCGCAAAGCACGACCGGTGTACGAAACGCTGCCAGGCTGGAAGTCGGATATTACCCAGGCGCGGGCGGTGGACGATTTGCCCGAAAATGCCCTGCACTACATTCAACGAATCAGCCAGTTGATTGGTCGCCCGGTCCGCTTCATTTCCGTCGGTCCCGAACGCCGCCAGACGATTCACTACAGCGAACTCACTTCCGTCGCATGACGTGGGCGGGTTAGAATGAGACATGGCTAACCACTGGTTTTAATTTTGCGCCGCCGTGTCATCCTCTCCTGTGCAAGACCCGAAGACTGAACATACCGTCACGGATGTCAATCCAGTGCCCCGGCATGTCGCGATCATCATGGACGGCAACGGCCGCTGGGCCGAGCGCAATTCGCTGCCGCGCATCGAAGGACACCGGCAGGGCACCAAGACCGTGGGCCACATCGTGGATGAATGCCGCCGACTGGGCGTCCAACAGCTGACACTGTATTGCCTGTCCAATGAGAACTGGAAACGACCGCAGGTCGAACTGGATTTTCTGATGCACCTGCTGCAGCAGTTCATGATTGAATCGCGATCGGACCTGATCAAACGCAAGGTTCGCCTCAAGATCATCGGTCGCCGGCACAAACTGCCCGAACAGGTGCAGCGCGAAATGGATAAGACGATCCAGATGACGCGAGATTTCAACGGATTTTGTTTGTGCCTGGCGGTCAATTACGGTGGGCGGCAAGAAATCGTCGATGCCGTTCGAGAAATCGCCGCTCGGGCCCGGCATGGTGAAATCGCAGTCGATCAAATCGACGAACAAATGATCTCTCAACACCTGTACACGGCGGAAATGACCGACCCCGATTTACTGATCCGCACGGCGGGAGAAATGCGGGTCAGCAATTACTTGTTGTGGCAAATCAGCTATTCTGAATTGTGGGTGACGGATCGCTGCTGGCCGGAATTTCGGATTGAAGATTTGCATCACGCGTTTCGAGATTACGCGGCGCGCGAGCGACGATTCGGCGGTTTGATCAAATGAAATCGTGGGGGACTTGCTAACACGTGTTGCGCTGGCGCTTGCTATCGGCCGCGATTATCTTGACCACTCTCTCGCTGTTGGTTTGGCTGGACCTGCAGTGCGGCCATCCTCAATGGTTCGGCCGGCCCGGGCTGGTGCTTTTGCCGTTTTCGCTGGTCGTCGGTTTGCTGGCGGCCAATGAAGTGCTGTATTTCAGGCCCAGCGGCGGCCTACCTGACATCGCCGCCACTGACATCGCCGTTCAAGGGGACGTCAAATATTGGGCTGTGTACCTGGGTACGTCGCTGGTCATCGCATCGTCGTATGCGCCGCTGTTGTGGAGCGAGTATCCGGCGGACTGTGCGGTGGGGCGGTTGGGCTGGCCATTGTACGCAATGGCGGCCGCGGTCGGGTTATGTTTCGTGGCACAAATGATCGGTTACCGCCGCGGCAGCCGGGTGGGTGAAGCGGTGGCGCGTTCCGTGCTGGTGATTGCCTACATTGGATTGCTGATCAGTTTCTGGTCGCCCCTGCGAATGATTGGCGACAATGCCTGGGGAATGGTGGCGCTGTTGTCATTGTTTGTACCTGTCAAAATGTCGGACACGCTGGCCTACACATTCGGCAAAACGATGGGCCGTCGCAAATTGGCCAAGAACCTCAGCCCCGGCAAAACGGTCGAGGGGTTATTGGGCGGATTATTGGGGGGGTGCCTGGGGGCAGTGGCAGTTTTTTATCTAATGGCGCCGTGGCTGACCGGAGACCCCACCCCGGCTTCCTGGGTGTGGGTGCTGGTATTTGGGGTTTTGGTGACCCTGGCCGGGGTCGTGGGCGATTTGTCCGAGTCGCTGCTGAAGCGCGATGGTGGCGTCAAGAATTCCAGTCAATGGCTTCGCGGATTGGGCGGGATCATGGATATTATCGATTCGCTTTTGGCAGCCGGTCCGGTTGCCCTGGCATTGTGGAGCACCGGGATTTTTGGTCCGCCGCAGATGTTGTAAACGTGGGAGGATTTCGAGTCGGCTCGTCCAATTGGAAAAACCGCTACAACGCCGCTTATACGGTCAAAAGTCGCCTGAGGAACTTGTCGCCTATGTTGTTTGCTGGCAACCGTTTGCAGCATCGCCAGGCACAAAATAGTCGAATCAACCCTAGAATTAGTTATAGTTTAGAGTCAGACCGAGACGTCACAGGTGCGGTGTACGACGCCACCGCAATTATTGAATGACCGAAGCAACAATCTCTTCTATTGAGCCGCAACTGGTTCTTCCACTTTTCGGGGCGAAAGACCAGCATCTCAAACGACTCCGTGAACGTTTTCAGGTCGACATCATTCACCGGGATGGGCAAGTCCGCGTGCAGGGCGACGCCGATGCCGTGGCGCAAGCGACCGAAGTCATCGAACAATTGACGCGGATTGTCCGTAATCGCGGCAACCTGACGCCGGATCTGTTCGATGAAACCATTGCCCAGGTGACCGGTGAAGAGCCGCCGGCCACGCGGTCGATGTCGATTGAAGTGATGCAGATCGGCAAGGAAATTCGCCCGCGAACCCCGGGGCAATCTCATTACGTCAATGCGATTCGCAACAACGATTTGGTATTTTCCATCGGGCCGGCTGGGTGCGGCAAGACGTACTTGGCAGTGGCGCTGGCCGTGGAGGCGCTAAAACACCAGACGGTGCCAAAAATCGTCTTGTTGCGACCGGCCGTAGAGGCGGGCTAAAATTTGGGCTTCCTGCCGGGCGACATGCAGGCAAAAATCAACCCCTACCTGAGACCGTTGTTGGACGCGGCGTACGAAATGATCGGCTACGATCAAATCCAGCGGCTGGTGCAACAGGATGTGATCGAGATTGTGCCGCTGGCATACATGCGAGGCCGCACGCTCAACGAAGCCTTCATCATTCTGGACGAGGCGCAGAATACGACCGTGGCGCAAATGAAAATGTTTCTAACACGGATGGGAGAGCATTCGAAGATTGTCGTGTCGGGTGATCCGACTCAAGTGGATTTGCCCAAGCATTCCAAAAGTGGTTTGCGCGACGCGCTGCAGCGGCTGGGACATCTGGGCGGCGTCGACGTTGTGAAGTTGACCACGGCCGACATCGTCCGGCATCGGCTGGTGCAGGACATCGTCGATGCCTACGAGTTACCGGCGCAGCGGAATGGCGCACCGAAGTAATTTTTCTAGGCGGTCTGACGTGGATCACAATCAGCGATCAATCGTTTGAGGCAGCGCGGTACTCCGATGTCCAACTCCAATGGCAAGACAACGCGATGGATCGCGCCGACCCCCCATGATCCGCTCAAACTCGCGCGAGAGTACCTGACCAGTGGCGAATTGTGGTCTCGGGTGGGGCTGTGTGCGGTGACGGCGTTAATCTTGTGGGCCGTCACTTCGGCCTGGGCGCCAAGTTTCCCCTATCGGGCCCGGCAAGCTCCCCGCTACAACGTTCATGCGCGAACGGCATTCGATTATCCCGATCCGATCGAAACCAATTTGGCGCGGGAGCGCGCCCGCCGCAACGAGCCCGTTCATTACAAAAATGATCAGCGCATGCTGGGCGATGTGCGGGAGTCGCTGATCAACCGGGTGTTTGAATTAAAGGACAAACCGTTTGAAGAGATCGATGTGCCCCTGTGGAAAGAGTTTCTCAGCGGCCAAACATCGAACGAAGCGGCCTGGGACGAAGAAGACGTTCGCGAATCGTTCGAACGATTTCGCAAGGCGTTGCAAAAGGACACCGCGCTGGAGGCCTTCCGAAAGGCCTTGGAGTTGGCGCTGATGGATTTTGTGAAAAACGGTTTGATCGAAAACCTGGAGCATGAACCCGGCGAAGAGGGTAACGCGCTGGAGATCAGGGTTCATCCGATCGGCAATCCGGCCGACACGCGACTGGTTGACGTTTCCCAGGTTCGAATCGCCGAGATTGCCGATTCATTGCACGCCCAATTGACGAGCGCCTTCCAGCAACAGCCCGATTTGGCGGATGGCGAATTCCTGGCGGATCGAGTTTACGATTGGCTGTTCCCCAAATTACCCAAGACGTTGTCGATCGACGAACAGGCGACGGAATCGGCGATGCGGAGGGCTGAACGAAACACTCCCAAGAAGTTCAAAATTTACGGCCCCGGCGATCCGTTGCAAAAGAAATCGATGGACTCCACTGACGTCAACGTGATTGCCGCCGGCCAGCCGTTGGACGAAGACGACATTCAATTGTTGCGGGCTGAGCACAATGCTTACGTGGCGAATTTGTCCGTGGCCCAGCGATTGACTTACACGCTGGCCGACTGGGGCATGTACATCGCGGTGTTTTCGCTGTTGTGCGGGTACCTGTATTATCGGGATCGTCATCTGATCGATGATTTGCGGCATTTTTCGTTGTTGTTAGGCCTGTTTATGATCACGATCGTGACGGCCTGGGTGTTGTCGATCAATGAGTTTTGGCGGGCCGAGCTGATTCCGATCAGCATGTTTGCCATGACCATTGCCATTGCTTATCACCGCGAATTGGCGTTGTTGATGAGCGCGTTGGCGGCCATGGTGTTTTCGATTTCACACGGTTACGGCATTCAGGAATTTGTGATTTTGACGGCCACCTGTTTTGTGGCGAGTATGTTGTGCGGCCAGATTCGCAGCCGCACCAAGCTGGTATACATCGGGCTGATTTCGGCGCTGGTGGCGTTTCCCACCACAATTGGCGTGGGGACGATGACCGGGCACCCGTTGGAACTCAATTACTTTTTCTCGTCGCTGTTTGTCGACGCGCTGTGGTTCGCCGGAAACGCGCTGCTGGCCGGTTTGTTCATGACCGCCCTGTTGCCGTTTCTGGAAAATTGGTTTGGCATTCAAACCGATATCAGCTTGCTGGAATTGAGCGACGCCAATCATCCCCTGCTGAAACAACTCGTGCAGCGCGCGCCTGGCACGTACAATCACAGCATCAACGTAGCCTCGATCTCCGAAGCGGCCGCCGAGGCCGTTGGGGCCAATGGGCTGTTGTGCCGCGTGGCGGCGTATTTCCACGACATCGGCAAGATGCGGAAACCCGAATACTTTATTGAAAACCAGGGTCCCGACGATAACAAACACGATGATCTGGTCCCGACGATGAGTACCCTGGTCATCATCGCCCACGTCAAGGACGGTGTGGAGATGGGCCGGAAAAATAATCTGCCACCGCGGATTATCGATATCATCGAACAACATCACGGAACGACGCTGGTGGAGTATTTTTACAACCAGGCGACCAAACAAAACGAGACGACCGAAAACGCCACCGATATCGAAGAAGCGGATTTTCGCTATCCCGGTCCCAAACCACAGACGCGCGAAGCCGGCGTGACGATGCTGGCCGATTCGGTCGAAAGTGCCTGCCGCGCGCTGCGTGATCCAACGCCCTCGCGACTGGAAAACGTCGTGCGAAGCATCACCAAAAAGAAACTGGACGACGGCCAGTTTGACGAATGCTCGCTGACCTTGGAAGAGTTACACACGATTGAGGAAAGCCTGATTAAATCGCTCAACGCGATGTACCATGCCCGTGTCAAATACCCAGACCAACAGCCCGCATAAGGCGCGAGGTAAACCGTTTCAAGGTGTCGTCGAAATCAACGACGGCGCTGATTTCGATGTCGACCCGGATCGCCTGGTGCGATGCGTGCGGGAAATTCTGGGTGACGCGAATTGGAGCGACGGGTCGATCAGCCTGGCCATTGTCGATGACTTGACCATCCGACAGATTAACGCCCGGTATTTGAATCACGACTACGCCACTGATGTGCTGAGTTTTGTCCTGGATACCGATCGGGAAAATCAGCGGATTGACGGCGAGATCGTGGCCAGCTACGAAACAGCGGCACGGCATAGCAACCGGTATGGATGTAGCGCCGCTAACGAACTGCTGCTATATGTCGCGCACGGTTGCCTGCATTTGGCCGGTTACGATGATGTGACGGCGGATGAGCAAGCGGAAATGCGGCGGCGGGAAATCGAATACTTCGAGCGATGGGGTTTGGCATTGCCTGGCCCAGACCATGCGGGCATCAATTCAGGCGAACAACAAAGGTAAATTCGGTGGCGTTGCTTGTCATTTCATTGATAGGCTTGTTGGTGGCGGCGATTTCGGCCACGGCGGTTCAAGTGCTTCACGAGTTCGCCCGCCACAAGCTGGAAGAATACTGCCGGCGCCGCGGCAAATTGTCTTGGTTCAGTTTGATTATCGACGCCCGCGAGGAATTTGCCCTCGGCGCGCAAACCCTGCAAATGATCGCCATCGCCGTGTGCGTGACCAGCGGGTTGACCTGGTTTTTTACCGGGCGTGCCGCAACAGACATCACCTCGCTGTCATTGTTCGGGTTGATTGGATTGTGGTCACTGGCACTGCTGGCAGCCAATTGTTGGGTTCCGTGGGGCGTCCTGCGGATCTCGGCGCCGTCGTTTCTGTATCGGACATGGCGTCTGTGGTGGCTGACGGCTCAGTTGCTGAAGCCGTTGATGCAGGGCGTCGAGGTGGTGTCCATGCTGTTTCACCGTGCCACCGGACAGCAGGAAATCGAGGAGGACGAAGAAGAAGCGTTTGAAGACGAAATCCGCTCAATGGTTTCCGAAGGCGAGTCGGACGGGCTGTTGGACGCTGATGCTCGGGACATGATCGAAGGCGTCATCGAACTGGATGACAGCACGGTTAGCAAAGTGATGACGCCACGGTCCAAAGTGGACGCTTTGGATGCCAACGCGAATTGGAATGAAATGTTGTCCTTCGTGGTGGAGGTCGGCCGGACGCGGATTCCGGTTTACCAGCACTCGTTCAAGCGGCACGAAGACATATTGGGCATTTTGTTCGCCAAAGATCTTTTGGGTGAGTTTGCCAAGCCGCAGAACCAACGAATGAGCATCCGCCAACTAGTGCGGCGGCCGCTGGTGGTCCCCACCAGCACGTTGCTGGACGAGATGTTGCAGCGGTTTTTGGATCAGCGAAATCACATGGCGATCGTGGTTGACGAATACGGCGCCGTGGCTGGCGTGATCACCATCGAAGACATCCTCGAAGAAATCGTGGGTGAGATTGTGGACGAAACCGACGTCGTTGAACCCAGTGAAATCAATCGCATTAACGATCGGATCTTCGAAGTGGATGGCACGGTGAGCGTCGCCGATTTGAACCAAGAGTTCGGTTTAAACTTACCTAACGGCGAGGATTTTGAGACCGTTTCGGGTTTGGTGATGAGCACACTTGGCCGAATCCCCAAGCCGGGCCAGGCGCTGACGATCGGCGACGTGCAGATTGACGTCCAGCAAGCCAGCCGCCGCGTCATCGAGCGCGTCAAAGTGACGTTGCTCGAGCCTCACGAACAAGGCTAGCTCGTGCTCGACTTAATCATCGTCCGATCCTTGACAGTTGACGAGCCGGACAACTGGCGATGAATAGACGATCTGCTGTCTTTCTTGATCTCAATGGGACGCTTGTCGAACCCGTTGTCGTAGATTGCCCCGACGAGTTGACGCTAATTGCCGGAGCTGATTTTGCGGTGGCGTCCCTTTGCCGTGCCGGCTTCGTCTGTCCAGTCGTTACTGTGCAGTCGAGAATTGAAAAGGGGTCTTTCAGCGAACTCGATTTTCGTGAGTGGTTCAAATGCTTCTCTAATGTAATGGCCGAGAGCGGAGCAATTCTCCATGGGCCGTATATTTGTCCGCATCGATTCCCCACAGACTGTCCGTGCGCTAAGCCAAAACTGATGTTGTATGAACAGGCCGCAATTGATCTGGGCATTGACCTGCGGTCTTCATTTACGGTCGGCGACACGCCCGCTGACGTGGAAGCCGCACGACGTTTCGGAGGACGCGGCTGCTTGGTGCAGTCGCCTCAATCAGAAACTGCAGTCGCTTCCGACACGGGCGCGGCAAGTTTTATCGGCCGGACCCTTCAAGAAATTGCCGACTGGATCATTCGCCACCGCGCGGCTTAGCAGGCATTTTACTTTGCCGCGCTGGCACTTCGGATTTTCAACGTCGTCGCCTTCGTTTACGCTTTTGGTTTGTTCGGGCGTTAATCCCATTGGACTGCGTGCCCGGTGAACTCGGGCGTTGTGCACTTGCAGAAACTCAACCGTCGATGCCAGACTGCAGTTGCGAATCAACGGAGACCGCAAAGCTCGAACGCGGAACCTTGCGGACCCTGCTCGCCATTAACGCCCTTATGTTTTTCGTCGAGGCAATGGCGGGCTGGTGGAGTGAATCGACAGGATTGCTCGCAGACTCTCTGGATATGTTTGCCGACGCTACCGTCTACGGCGGCGCTCTGTACGCGATTGGCCGATCCGCGCGTCTACAATCATGGGCGGCGACTGGAAGCGGCATCGTGCAGATCATGCTTGGCGTCGGCGTCATGGTGGAAGTTGTTCGTCGCTTCATCTATGGCAGTGATCCGGTGAGTTCGCTGATGATCGTCGTTGGCGTGTTTGCACTGATGGCCAACGTCGTTTGTTTGCTACTGCTGGCAAAACATCGAAAGGGCGGCGTTCATATGCGCGCCTCGTGGATATTTTCCACTAATGATGTCATAGCGAATATGGGCGTCATCCTATCGGGTGTTTTGGTCATGTATTTTGGCAATCGTTTTCCCGACCTGCTCGTGGGCGGCGTCATCTCCGCTGCCGTCATCTTCGGCGGCCTGCGAATTTTGCGCGAAGTTAGGAAGGAACGCACTATTCGAAATAGTGCCTGACACGGCGCTGCACTGCCGATCCTCCCCTAGCCCACATTTTGCAAGCCGGCTGCGATACCATTTGCCGATTGCAATATCACTTGACCGAGAGCCGCTTGTTCCGATGCGTCAGCGGTCTCCCGCCATCGTTTCAACAACGCAATCTGGATATAGCTCATAGGGTCTACATAGGGGTTGCGCATGCGAATACTGTGCTGCAACCACCGCTCGGTATCGAGGATGTCGTCGTGACCGGTCACGCTCAGCAAATGGCGTCGGGTCAGTTCGTATTCCTGGTAAATTCGATGGAACAGCTGTTTTTCCTGCTCGCCGCTGGTCAACCGCGCGTACTCGGCTGCGATGCTCATATCCGCCCGGCCCATCCCCACGTGCACGTTGCCCAGAACGGACTGGAAGAACGGCCATTGCTGGTACATTTCCTGCAGCGCTTCCAGCAAATGCGTATTGGACGCGCCCGCTTGACCGATCCACTCGTCCAGTGCCGAACCCACGCCATACCAGCTGGGGATGTTCGCGCGCGACTGAGTCCAGGCAAACACCCAGGGGATGGCGCGCAGATCGGCAATGTCCGCCGATTTTTTGCGGCGACGCGCTGGTCGCGAGCCGAGGTTCAGCTGGTCGATCTGGTCGATTGGCGTCGCGGCGTGAAAGTAATCGAGAAAGTGCTGGCTTTCCACCAGGGACCGGTAATGACGGTATGACGAGGCACTAAGTTCCTCCATGATCTGCGACCAGCGCTGGTATTGGGCGTACTGCGGTCGCCGACCCGTGGAGACAATCACGGCATTGACGAGTTGTTGCAAATGACGTGACGCGATCTCCGCATGCGTGTAGCGGGACGAGATAACTTCGCCCTGTTCGGTGACGCGGATGCGGCCGCGAATTGATTCGGGAGGTTGGGCCAGGATAGAGCGATTTGCCGGTCCGCCGCCGCGCCCGATGGAACCGCCGCGCCCGTGAAACAGAGTCAGTTGCACCCCGTGATCCTGGCATAAGCGACCGAGGTTGCGTTGAGCAGAAAACAGCATCCAGTTCGCCCGCAAATATCCGCCGTCTTTGTTGCTGTCGCTGTATCCGATCATGATCTGTTGCCGCTGGTCACGGCGCGCCAGATGCTGTTGGTACACCGGATTGGCAAACAACTTTGCCATGATCTCCGGTGCCTCCCGCAGGTCATCAATGGTTTCAAACAGCGGTACCAAATCCAGCTGCCCAAACAATTCGGCATCGCTCATCAGCAACAGGACTTCCAACACATCGCTGACGCTGTTGGTCATGCTGATGATGTAGTTCTGGATGCACGGCGCACCCGCGTGGCGACGGCCATCGCGAATCAATCGAAACAAGGACACGATTTCATTGGTTTCGTGGGAAAAATCCAATCGAGCCGTGAGTGGCCGGGTTTTGGCAATCTCGCGATTCAGCAACTTGATCCGGTCCGCTTCGCCAACTGATGGATAGTCGTCGGAAATTTTGTAGCGGGCGAATATTTCGGCAATGGCCGCTTCGTGGCGGGCGGAATGTTGGCGAATATCAAGTGAAGCAAGGTGAAACCCGAACACTTGCACACGGCGGATCAACTCGGAAAGCGTCCCGCGAGTTAACAACGTGCCCTTGTTGCGTAACAGACTGGTTTCGATCTGGCGGATATCCTGCAAAAATTCCGCAGCCTCCTGGTAGGCTCGCGGCAAGGCGTCAGCCTCACTCCAGGCTTGCTCGTTTTGCTGGATCGTCGACAGCAAGCGCCGGTAAATCAGAATTAGTTTTTGACGGTAAGGCTCCTCGGCAAAACGGACTAGCGTGTCGAATTCGTCCGCCGGAATTTGTGCCAGCTCCTGTTTTAATTGAGCGAGAAACTGCGGATCGAATCCAGCCCGTTCCCGGGACGGGCTGAGCAATTCGTACAGCCGTTGGATGTCGCTGGCATACCGCGTCAGCACCAGTTCCTTTTGTTCGCGAATGGCCGCTTCGGTCGTTTCGTTGGTGACCAGTGGATTGCCGTCCCGATCGCCACCGATCCATGAGCCAAATCGCAGGAACGGCGGCACGACCCAGGTGCGGTCGGGATAACTGCGAGCCAGAGCCTGCTGCAATTCCTCATAAATGCGCGGCACCACGTCCAGGAGGGTGTGCTCAAAGAAATACAGACCCGTATTTCTCAGTTCATCCATGACGGTTGGTTTGCGTTTGCGACTGCTGTCGCTTTGCCACAGCAGCGTAATGGCGGCGATTAGGTTTTCCAATAATTCCGGCCGCTGATATTCGAAGGTGCCACGGCTGCGAAGGGCGAACAGCTGATTGGAAAGATTCCGTAATGTTTCCCGCGTAGTGCGACGCATCGACTCGGTCGGATGTGCCGTGAACACGGGCATGATCAGCATTTCGCCCAGCAGTGACTGCACCTGTTCGCCGGTGAGTCCTTCCTGTTTCCATGATTCGACAGCCGCGGCAATTGATTCACGTTCAGCCTCCCCATCCAGAAATGCCTGTTCGCGGCGCTGGCGGAGGACGTTGATCCGCTGATGCTCTTCAGCCAGATTGACCAGACTGAAATACGTGGCAAACGCCTTGAGTATGTTGCTGGTTTGTGCGAGATCATCGGCGAGAAGTGCCACGGTGTCTTGGATTTGTTTTTGGGCCGCCGAATCGCCGCCGCTACGCCATGTTTTGGTCAGCCCGCGAATTTTCTCGACCAGTTGAAACAGGTCGCCGCCCGCCTGTTCGACAATCACCTCTCCGAGCATCGTGCCCAGCAGGCGAATGTTTTCACTTAACAGATTTGCTGTTTCAGTCATGGAAAAACGGTTGCTCCCTATCCGTGTTTTCTGGTCGGCCGTATCGCGCTCGGCTGGATCTGGCAAAATTACGGGTTGGACTGTCGCCGATTTCCGGTGGACGCCAGCAGTTTACCAACCCCCTAAGCGTGTTGATCTTGACTGTCCGTAACCCGCCTTGACACACAACCCGGTCATTCCGTGCGAAATGGCGCCGGTAATTGAAAAAGCAGTTTCGGCAACGACGCCTCCGTGCCAAAACTGGTAGAATTATAGCTGTTCGATCCGACCCATTTCCCCGGCC
>JBFILF010000066.1:0-15415 GCA_041599835.1 Pirellulaceae bacterium | reverse complement strand
GACCGGCGGAAGCGGAGGAATTTCACAGCGTGGTGGTCGAGTTGGGGGATGAAACGGCCACGGTTTCACGGGACGTGGAGAACGCCAGTGCCGGCCGCCCGCGACCTCGATGGCAACCAACCCGCTGACGTAGTCCCTCGAACGGACCCGGGATCTGGCCACCTCAGCCAAACCCCACCCACATTTACCGCCAGCGGCGGAACAGTCGCGACGTTCGCGGCGATTGAGCCTGTGGCTGACCGGTCTTGCCAGAATCCGCTGCGTTGTCCGCTACGGAAATGCTTATCCAGCCGTTAGTGATCAGGAGTTGGGAGATTTTTAGTCCTTCAATCAACTTCGGTTCGACCAGCGTTTCCGGGATGAGGTTAAAGGCGAAATGCGGTTTGAAAACGGAATTGAACACGGTGCGCACTGCCAGTTGATCGCGAAAACTCAGCTTATGGCCGCTGAGGGTCACTCCGTTCGATTCGTCCAGCAGCATGTGGATGGTGGTTCCGTTGGCTTGCGGTCGATAGTGGGCTGTGACGATCAGGTTGCGCCAGATTTTTCCCTTGCCGAGCCGCATCTTTTTGAGCTTCAAAGTGATCGCCACGTGGTCGTCGTGAAAATTCAGCCGCAAACCGTCGCGGGAGGCGAATTCGAAGGTGACATCGTGCCCCGGGGTCGCGGCGCAAATGAAATCGTCACGCCCAATCAGATTGCCGATATGACTCATGAATTCATCGACGGTAAATTTTTCTCCGTTGATGTGAATTTGATTGAGCAAGTTATTGATCGCCGACTGATGAAACTGTGCGCTGAGAAGGCAGCTCTTGCCGGTTTGCGGGCGCGCGGTGTTGGCGGCCAATTGATCCGGGGCGGCTACCCGGTAGCGAACGACAAAGTGATCATTGGTGGTTTGCATTTGCAACGGGGTCGGTTCCAATTCCAGCGACCGCAATGGCTGGAACAGGTTTTGATCGAACCAGGTGCGGGCTTCGGAAATCCGCTGTTTCACCTCCTGATCGACTCGTGTCTGGAACTCCGATTTGAGCTTGTGCTCGACAACCTGCTTGGCCTGCGGTTCTTTTGACGACTGTTGTTGTTGGGCCAAACGCCGAGCCATCCAACCGACCAGGGGCACGCCGTCCAATCGCGATCGCACGTCCAGCAATCGCTGACTGGACGATGCCGATACATCGGTGGGCAGCAAAGACACCCCGTGAGCGCCAATCGCGATTCCCTTGGACGCGTTAACGCTGGCATTACCCAAGTTGTGAAACACGAACCCGCTATGATGGGCTCGCGTCCGCGAAAGGACTGAACCCAAAGACTGCAACCGAAATTGCAGATTGGAACTGTCGGGAATCAACAGAACGCGCAGTCGATTCGAAATCCGGCTCTGGCCAAAAACATTGGCGCCGAGAATGCGGTCGGAAACCGGTTGGTTGAAATCCATGGTATCCGGCAGCAACCGGTTGATAAACGTCTCAGATACCTCGATTCGGAAATTGGCGTTGCGGTAGTGCGCGTTGACTGCGGTCGCCAGGTCATTGAGTTGTTTGTCCGAGTGCCAATAAAAAGTTTGGAAGTGGTCGTTCAAGCGAAAATCGGTGACGGCATTCGACGACGATTCAAACTGCTCCAGGTCTTCCAGGAACTGGCCAAGATCGACACGGGCCGAAGCCACCTGTTGCAGCGAATCCAACAGGGATTGCCCCACCGCCTGCCGGGCGTATTCGCGTTGCGGTTGGGTAATTGCGATTGAATGCACGCGCGCCAAAACTTTGCGAGCAGTTAACCGTTTCCGGTTCTCGCTGGCATCGTCGTCCAGCAATATTTGTGCGGCCCGCTCCAGCAGCAGATATTCCCGCCATTCGGCCGGCGTATCTGCGGATGTGTGGTGAATCGTTGTGTGGGAGATTAACTGGGAAGCTGGCATCGGTTCGCGGGAGACCAGATCTTGTCGTGTCGTCGCAAGGTGATAGACGTGTTTCCAAACGTCGGTCCGTCGCTTCAGCCGGTATGCAACTCGCGCTAACCGTGACGCTTCGTCAACGTGATTCGGGTAGTCGCTCGCCACTTGAAACGCGTAATCCCGCAGTTGCTGCGCCAAATTTTCGCAGTCCAGAATCAGGCCGATGGAATCGGCGTGGTGCAGCTGCAATTGATTCAGTTGCACCAGTGTTTCGTACGCGGTTTGAGCCCACTCACGGGTATAGGATTCGGCGGCCAGTTGATCGAGATCCTTCATCAAAGCCGTCGGCATGGGCCAGCCAATAATCTGCTCGTTCGCCATGTCAGCGCGGTCTGCCGTGAGCGAGCGATTCGCTTGTTCCAGCGCAGCAGGCGCGTCGGTGTCGCCGGTCGATCTCGCCGGAGTTGCCGCGTCCGGCGAGTCGCCTGCTTGCTTGCCTACGGTCTCGCGGTTTTCCCCGATGGTAGTGGACTCGGCCGGCGGAAACGTTTCGTCGATCGATTCATTAGCTTTTTCTGCCTGCAGGCGACTATCTGATGATGGCGTATCCTCGCCGCCCAGGATCGATGGTGAATCGTGCACGGCAACGCCAGATTGGCCAGCTGGCGGCGAGTCGCTGTTGGTTGCGGTGCCCCGCGGAATCTGTTTGGCTTTTTCGATCGTCTCAACCGCTACCGCGGGAGGTGCCGCAGCCGACTCGCTCTGCGCCGGCTCGATCGGGTCTGCCGCGGAGGATTGGTCGTTGTCGGACAAATTGAGTGGCGAAGAGTTCGTTTCCAGATCATCATCGTCATCGTGCGAGCTTTCAGGAATCGTTTTTGCTCGATTTTGATCCGCGTCTTGCGGGATGGGCGGCAATTGAGTTTCGTCAGATTGCTCGGCCGAATTTTCCAACAGTTCGCGCGATGCGGCGGGCTCTTCAGCCGCCGTTTGCAAATCGTTGCCGGGCGACACATTTGCTTCACCGGGAACGGTCTTCGCCAGTCGCTGGAGGATTTCCTCACCAATTGGTTCATCGCTAACCGGTTCATCGCTAACCGGTTCATCGCTAACCGGTTCATCTTCCAATGATTGATTGCCAGTCGATTCAAGGCTGGCCGCGTCATCAATCGTCGCATCATCAATCGTCGCGTCACCAATCGTCGCGTCACCAATCGTCGTATCACCAATCGTCGCGTCACCAATCGCCCTATTATCAAGGATGGCAATTTCGCCGATCGTATCATCGCCACGGGTATCATTGCTTCGCGTTTGTCGCGACAACGGGTCGGCTGCCGTTTTCGCCATATGCTCGTGGTTGTCTGCCGCAGATTCGAGCGCCGGCTGTCGCAGCGGTTTAACGTCGCGGTCGTCGACTGGCTCGTTGTCGGCAATGACGATTTCCGCAGGGCGATTTTTTGATTGCTTATTCGACGCGGCAATGTTCTGCCGTCGGTCACTGGCAAAAGAAAACGGACCGCGAGTTTGATGCGAAAGGGCGACAGTGCTAGTACCCAGATCGGCTGTTAGATCGTTCGGTGACGTTTCTTTGGCTGGCGCGGTATCACCGATCGTCACCGGGGCGCTGTCTAAGGCTCGCGAGGTTCCGGCAATCGACGCATCTTCCGCATCTTTCATGCCCTGTGCCATTAACTGGTCCAAATCGGGCCAACCTGCGAATGACTGGGTCGGCATTCGTTCCATGATGACCGCTGCCAGACAGCCCACGGCCAGAAACAACAGAATCATGAACGCCGAAACGAAAAAGAAGCCAAACGAAAGCTTCATGTGCTGGCAAATTCTTTCGAGTTAAACGATTTCATAAACGCTGAGTCGTCACGGGCAGGAATCGTTTAGTTTTCATCGGTGAATTTCCGAAAGGGAGTCTAATTTGAATCAATTGCCAACTGCACATTCGCGATGTTTGTCCTGTTGAAGGCATTGAAATGACAGCATCCAATGGGTTCGCTTTACCGATTAGCTAATGATTGACAGTCCGGCAAAACGGTGAAGCCAGGCCGATGCCTCTGGCTGGGTGTCAATGCCAGGTGGCTGGTGTCAATCCAGGGGGCCCGACGTGGATTTTTCACGCAGCACACAGATTTGAGCAGTGGCGTATTGTTTGACGCGCCACCGCTCGGCCTGAGGTAGTTGGCCGGGATCAAAACGGTTGTCGGACTCAACGGCCAGTAGACTGTGGCGCGGCGCTCGCGACATCAAACTGCGGATCATCTCCAACGTCTCCGGCAGCCGGTCGACAAAATAATCGTACGGCGGGCAACAAAAAACCATCCACGGGCAGTCCGGTCGAGTCGCCTCGTCCGACGTAAACCGGCGGACCCAGAAGAAGGTGTCGGCCGAGATGATTGTGGCGCGGTCCTGCACGTCGAGCTGTCGCACGTTGTCGCGAATGATGGCGGCTGAGGGAAAATGGCGCTCGACAAACGTCGCATGAATGGCACCGCGGCTGAGGGCCTCGAGTCCGACGGCTCCGGTACCGGCGAACAGATCCAGGGCGTGGCGATTGGGAACCCAAGCACCGACGAGGTTGAATAGCGCTTCGCGGACGTTGTCCTTCATGGGCCGGGTCCGCGGATCACCGGAATATTCGATTTGTCGCCCGCGAAAGCTGCCGCCGATGATCCGCAGTTTGGTGGTTGCGGGTTTACGCGGCGAGCGTCGGAAATGTTCGGAATTTCTTTTTTTGCGCGACCGGGACATGTGCTGGTAGGCCGGGAAACCGAGTTGGCGAATTGTCGGAGGCGGGTCACAGCAAAAAATGGCCTAATCCGCTATAATTCGGCACTTGTAGCTTGCCGCTACGGCCACGCCCCCCACTCAGGCCGCGGCGTAACAAATTAAAATAAGTGTTAGAACGTGTTGCTTGTTGATTTTCGTGCGGAAAATTATGCCAATCCAACGTCTTGTCAGCCTAAGAGCCTTACACAAGTGGTGCGTAGTGGCAATCATGGCCGGCGTATTTTCGTGTATCGCGGTGGGTTTCATCCAGCAGGCCCATTGCCAGCAGCGGACCGATTTCGATCAAACATTGCAGGCTTGGAAAGATAAGCTCAAGGAGTTGGCCGTGTTGCAGCGCGAGTTTAACGTTTGCGAGGAACACGAAGCCGACGACATTCGAAAGCGTTGGCGCGCGACCAAGGCCGAAGGCGATCGGATTGGCCAACAGCTGGTCAAGATTGGCGCGGACGTGTACGAAGCTTCCAACATTGACAACCAGGAAATCAAGCAGTTACTGGAGTGGGCAGCCAAACAACGCTATGCCGAAGGCCAATATCGCGAAACGGCAATGATCGGACAGTCGCTGCTTCGCCATGATCCTCAGAACTTCCCTTTAGTGTTCGACACCGTGCGCGCCGCGTTTTTCGCCAACGAATTCGAGTTGGTCGTGAAACTGATCGATGACTGGCAAAGCCGGGGTGCAGGCGAGTCGCCCGAACTGCAGACGTTGAGCAATTTGGCGACCGCGTACCAGTCGGAATGGCAGCGCGAACTCGAATTGCGGGAAAAGGAAAAAAATGCCGACCTCCCGCAATTGGAATTGGTCACCAGCAAAGGGAAAATCGTGATCGAGCTGTTTGAAGAACAAGCACCCAATTCCGTCAGCAGCCTCGTTCACCTGGTGGAAACCGATTTTTTCAAAAACATGACTTTTTTCGAAGTCTTTGAACATCAATATGCCCTGACTGGTTGTCCGTTTAACAATGGCACCGGTGGACCGGATATGGGAATCCTCAGCGAAGGAAACTTGCCGAACGCCCGCAAACATTTTCGCGGGACGGTGAGCTTGCGCGTCAACCCGCAGGACCAATCTGCGCGGTCCCAGTTTTATTTGTTGAAAATCCCGATGCCGGATTTTGATCAACAGCACGTGGTTGTCGGCCGCGTCATCGAGGGCATGGATGTGGTCGACAGTTTGACGGCAACGCACAAGTTGGATCGAAAACTCAATCCAGTGCCGATTCAAGACGCGGCACCGGATCATTTCATTAGCATTAAAGTTCTAAAAAAACGCGACCATGAATATCGCCCGGAAGTTATCGGTCGATGATTCGCGGTTTGCAATGATTTTTGGAACCAGTCTCGCGAGGAGAATCACGTTATGAGAATGTTGCAAATAGGCGTCTGTGCACTGAGCCTCTGGTGGGGCTGCCTGATGGACATGCCGTTGTCGGCCCAAGACGAGTCGAAACAGTCGGAAACTCAGCAACAAGAGGAAAACCAGGACAAAAAACAAGAGGAAAAACAAAGCGACGAAAAGGACGCCAAGCAGGCGGAAAAGAACACGGAACAGGCCGCGGGAGAACAATCCGAAACCGGGCAATCGGACGCGCCGGGGCAGGGTGACGCCGAGTCGGTGGACCCCGCCACGGTGACCGACTTGGAAGGACTGCTGGGGCTGTGGCAAGAACTCAATGCCAAATTAGACTCGACCAAGCAGGCTTTTGACGAATCCGAGGAACCGCAAGAATTGGGCGATTTGCGGGACGAATATGTGGCGCTAATCGATGAAGCCAATGCACTGATCGAACGCATCAAGGCGGCGGCGTTGGAGCGAATTGAATCGGGCGACACCTCCCAGCGCGTGTTTGAGACAATTGTCGGGATCATGATCAACGACGCGGTGTTTGAACGCGATTGGGAAGTGCTGACCACTGGTCACCAGCTGATTAATGCCGGGATCGAACCAGGCTATTTTGAAAAAGCGGCCAAGGCCCCGCGACTGGGGTTGGCCGGCCAGGAGTTGTTTCAAGAATTGCAGACGCGGCTGCAGGAAGCCAGGGCAGACGATTTGCCCCGCGTCAAATTGACGACCACCAAAGGTGACATCGTACTGGAGTTGTTTGAGAACGAGGCACCCCAAACCGTTGGTAACTTCGTCAGTCTGATCGAAGACGGTTATTATGATGGGATCAAATTTCACCGCGTGATCGATGGATTTGTCGCTCAGGGTGGCGACCCGCGCACCAAGGACGATTCCGCCAGAGAACAATGGGGCACAGGCGGACCGGGTTACACGATTTACTGCGAATGTTACGAACCAGACGCTCGTCGACATTTCACGGGCTCCCTCAGCATGGCCAAACAACCGGCCCGCGACACCGGCGGATCACAGTTTTTCATCACGTATCGACGGACCACGACGCTGGACGGCAAGCACACCGTGTTTGGACGCGTGGTCGAAGGCATGGAAGTGGCGCAAAGCCTGCAGCGGATCGATCCCCAGGCGCCCTCGGGCGATGTCGAGCCGGACGCGATTATCAAAGCGGAAGTCCTGCGAAAACGGGATCACGAATACGCGCCGACGAAAGTGCAGAACTAGCTTAACAGCAACTAAGCCAAAGCGATGGCGGGGACTGCCGGTCATCGCTTTTTTGTTCAGTCATTCATGAACAAAAAAGAACGCGCCGAATTCATCGCGAGGCGGTTGGACGAACTGTATCCGCATCCGCCCATTCCACTGCACCACCGCGATCCATACACACTGTTGATCGCGGTGCTGTTAAGTGCCCAATGCACCGACGAGCGGGTCAATCAGGTCGCGCCGAAACTGTTCGAGTTGGCCGACAACCCGGCGCAAATGGCGGAGCTGCCAGTAGAAACGATTCGGGAAATCATCAAGCCCTGTGGTTTGTCGCCGCGAAAATCCCAGTCAATTTCCCAGTTGTCGAAGATTCTACGCGACGAGTACGACGGTCGGGTGCCAGGCGATTTCGAATCGCTCGAGGCGCTGCCGGGCGTGGGCCATAAAACGGCCAGTGTCGTCATGGCGCAGGCGTTTGGCATTCCGGCCTTCCCGGTCGATACCCACATCCATCGTCTGGCACAGCGGTGGGGACTGACCAGCGGAAAAAACGTCCAGCAAACCGAAGCCGACCTGAAACGGCTGTTCCCCAAGGAAATTTGGAACCGGCTGCACCTGCAGATCATTTACTTCGGCCGCCAACACTGCACCGCCCGCGGCTGTGACGGAACGGTTTGCGAAATCTGTACAACTTGTTATCCGCGACGCCGCAAGCCGGTAACGACCCGAAAATAGAAATAACGACGCGGATAAAGATATTTATCGATCCGCCGGCTCGGTAGGCATTCGTTCAGCGCACACGTTCCACTACCGCTCATCCAGCCCCAGCACCTGTTTGCCTTGTTCGAACACGATATCGGTCGGAATACCGGCGCGGTTGACGCGCTCCAAGTCAGCTTTCAGCATCGAACCGACGAATCCCATTTCATCCACGAATGTCGCGGCCGCATCGTAATCGCCATCACCCTGAATCGTGAGGATTTTGCGACTTAGCTGTGTCATGGCCTGTTTCATTTTTTCAATGTTGACCCGATATTGACCGGAAGACTCTCGCGTGAATGCCCCGTGTTCCTCGAAAAAATTGAACCGCAGCATGTTGGCTCTGCCGTGAGCGCTGCTGGCACCAAACCGCACCGATCGAAAAATACTGGCCATAAATGTGATGTAGTAATCCTCCAAACGGCCCTCGCTTAGTTCGCCGCTCTCCAGCAACTGCGTCACCATGTACAAACCGAGAATGTCCGCCTTGCCCTCTTCCAATGCGCTGGAGTGTTCTTGCAGCGCTTCGCGGACTCGGCCGCCATCGGTGATCGTGTACTTGATGCCCAATCCGTGAGCCACTTCGTGAAACATCGTGTTGGCGAAAAACGCATCAAACGTAATGTGCTGACGCTGGTCTTCGACAATCAACACATCGGCCAGCGGCACCAGAATCTCGTCAAACTTGGCCCGCATGGCGTTTTTCAACTGCAGCCGCCGCGTGCCTTTTTTCAGCTGTACCTCTTCGTCGTTCGGCAGGTTGATGGCGATGGTTTTGGAACCGGCGTTGCAGTCGCCGGCATAGTAGATCACGTCGTAGGCGTTCAAGTCTGAATCGGTCCCAGGTTTTTCCCGCTTATATTCGTCATCGACGGGCAGGTTTTTTTGTAGCTCGGGCAACAGATCCGCGTATTTGCCCAGCTTTTCACTCCAGGCCAAATCCTTGATTAACACGTAAGCCTCGCAGGCGGCTTTATAACCAAACAACTGGTCCTCGTATGTTTCAATCGGTCCAATCACAATGTCGACCGGGTTGTTTTTCATGTCCATCCACAACAAATCGCTCTCGCGGTACTCGTCGGTTAACAAGGCCTTGGCCCGGGCCACCAGGTACGACTTGAACTCAGGATCATCGGCCAGCTGTGCTGCACGAACAAGATGATCGGCAGCATTTTTGAACTGTGTTTCGAATTGACGGCTGTAGGGAATCGCCGTCAATTTGCCCGATTCATCACGACGGACAAAGGTGTATAAACTCTTCAGTTGCCCTGCAGCGTCTGGATGCTCGTTGACATACGCCTCAAACTCTTGCTTCGTCAGATCCGGAGGATAAAAATTTGCGCCGGCCGGCTTGGGCCCGACGCCTTCGATAAAGGGCCGGTTGCCTTTCAGCCGATCCCAGGGACCGTAGTTGATGTTAAAGTGACGTTCCAACAAGCGAGATTCGAATGTGAATCCCGTCCGGTCACCCAGCGCTTGATACCAAAAGGCCGCGTCCATTTGTTTGCTGGCCTCGATCAAATGGCCCAGCATTTTCTTCTGATTGCTGCTCAAGTGGGTCAAATCCGAGGTCAGCTTGACCGTTGCATAGCGAGTCAATTCGGTCGTCGGTACCGGTTGCGCGTGCACCGGCAACACACCAAGCCATGAGTACAACAAGGGCGACACCCACGATAAATGGATCAATTTTTTGATCTTCATTTAATTTTTCTCCAGTCAACGACGTGGTCTGTGACCTTGATTGGGCCAAAACCGGCAATCGGAAACGCTTGTTACGGGCCTAATTATGGTCGCCAGGCGATGGTCGTCAAACAGGCCGATCGATTACGATGCAGGGTTTACAAGCCGAGTGCCATGCCTGAACCGATTCCGTCACCGCAACAACTCGCGAGCCGTGCTCCGTGGACGTCATGGCTGTACCAGCCGTTGCTGCTGGTGTTTGCAATATGGGTCAGTATTTTTTTTCTGAGCGTCGTTCGTTACCAGCCGCCAGCGCCGCGATCGCCAGACATCGCGGCGACCGAATTTTCAGCTGGCCGCGCCGAAACGATTTTTCGACAGTTGTTTGCTGACCATACGCCGCACCCGGCAGATACGCCGCCCAACGCCAAAATCCGCCAGCAAATAGTGCAGTTATTGGAGTCGTTTGGATACACGCCGCAGCTGCAACCAACATCAGCCTGGTCGGCCAATCCGCGATTTCAATTCGAAAAACCCGTGCCGCTGACCAATATCATCGCCCTTCGCAAAGGCACCTCGGACAAGCCGCCGGTCATGCTGGCCGCCCATTTTGATTCGCATCCGAACGCTCCTGGGGCCAGCGACGACGGCGCTGGCGTGGCGGTGGTTTTGGAAATTGCCCGCATGCTGCAGCTCGAACCGGCGCCGGCACGTGACATCGTATTCCTGTTGACCGACGGCGAAGAATACGGATTGATCGGCGCCAGTCGATTTGTGGAGGAACATCCGCTGGCCGATGAAATTGCCGCTGTCATCAACCTCGAAGCCCGCGGCACCCGCGGACCCAGCCTGATGTTCGAGACCGGCTCGGACAGCTGGTGGTTGATTACCATTTTTGCACGAATCGCCCGCCGCCCATTCACGTCCAGCCTGTTCTATGAAATCTACAAGCGACTGCCCAACGACACGGATTTTACGGTCTTTAAAGAGCACGGAATGCAAGGATACAACTTCGCCTACATTGGCGACGTCAAGAACTACCATACGCCAAACGACAGCATTGAGAACACTGACCGCGGCAGTTTGCAACACCACGGGGATCAGGCGCTGGCCCTGATCCGCGCGCTGGCCCGCGCCGATATCGAACAACGACCGGTGGGTCGAGCCGTTTATTTTGATGTTCTGGGTTGGCGTGTGATTTACTGGCCCGAATCCGTTTCGATCTGGCTGGCTGTTGGCGGTATGATCCTGTGTCTGTTGGCCACCGGTTTGTTTGCGCGGCGCTACTCAAAGGTCCGACAACATTCGACGCATCGATTTCGCCCCTTCATCGGCGCGCTCATCGCCGCCACCGCAGTTGTGGGGATCGCCCTGCTGGGAGCGGCGGTTCACTTGGGGTTTTCGTTCGACGGCGCGCTGGACAATCCGTTTCCGGACTTTCCCCTGCCGGTGGCCATGGCACACTGGTTAATGGCGCTGGCGGCCTTGGTCGGGCTGACGTTTTTTACACCGCATTGGATCCATCCCGTGTCGATCTGGATTGGTACTTGGTCAATCTGGTCGATTCTGGCGATCGTTTCGTCGCTGTATTTAAACGGCGGGTGTTACCTGTTTGTGGTTCCGGTTTTGGCAGCCGGGTTGTGCGGTTGCCTATCGCAAGGGTGGCCGGCCCATGAAAATGTTTTGCTGTATGTGATGCCAGCCGTGGTCGTCGGGTTGATCTGGTTGCCCATGGAAGTGTTGTTTTACGACGCGGTCGGTTACAGCATGAACCCTATGCTCGTCGCGCGAGTTGCCCTGGTCCTCAGTTGCCTGCTCCCGGCGTTGTTCGCCGTCGGTCGGCTGACGCGGCTGGGAATGTTATTGGCTGTTGGAATGTCGGCAATTTTGGCTGTCCTGGCGACGGTAGTCGTCAATTGAAAGTGCTTTTATGGCCAATCGCCGCGCGACCGTGAGGGGCAGCGCCCGCCACCGCAACCTGTCGCCCCTCTCCGTCGCAGTTGAGTTATTTTGTGAACAAAGCTGTTACTGATCACAGTCGAATACGGCTTTGATGCAGCCATCTTTGCGGTTGGCAAACACGTCGTACGCCTGGCTGGCCTGGTCCAGCGTAAAGCGATGCGTGATCAGCGATTGCAGCAAATTGAATACGTCGCGAAACTGCTTGGCCACAATCGGCATCAGGCTGCGGGCCGGGCAGCGGCCAGTTCGATAAGTCAGGTTTTTGTCATAGGCTTCGGTGGGACTGAAGGCAAAGTGCGGGCTGCAATGACAACCAATGACTGACATCACGCCCCCCGGTCGAATCAATCGAATTGCCAGTTGTTGAGCATCGGGCATCCCCACCAACTCCATCACGGAATCCGCGCCGCGGCCGTCGGTTACGCTCAATACGTGCTCGGTCAATGCATCAGGATCGCGAAATGTCGTTGCCCCGAATTGTTCGGCCAGCCCCAGGCGGGCCTCGTTTGGATCGTACGCCGACAGCAATCGCGCACCCCGCCTGATGCACGACATGATACACAACAAGCCGACGGTCCCGCAGCCAATGACAACGTGCGCGCCGTCGGGACCGACCTCCGCCAACTCCGCACAGTAAAATCCGGTGCTCAAATTGTCGCCCACAAGCAGCGCGACTTCGTTCGGCATGTCGTCGTCGATTTTCATCAGCGTGCCGCCGGCCAAGGGGACTCGCACACGTTCTGCCTGGCAGCCGTGCAATCCTCGACCGTTGCTCCGCCAGCCAAACAGTTGGCCGCGGGTGCAGCGTGCTGACATGTTGCGCTGGCAATAAAAACACTGACCGCAATTTGTGGTGAACGGTGCGCACACGCGATCCCCAGGCCGGAGATCCCGTACTTGCTCGCCGGTTTCAACCACCCGGCCCACCAACTCGTGCCCCATCACGGTACCTGGGTCGAGCCCGGTCTCGCGGCCCCAAAACGCGTGCAGATCGCTGCCGCACAGACCGGCTTGTCGGACTTCCACGATGGCGTCGCTCGGTTCCAGCAACACGGGTTCGTCCAGCCTGCGCATGGCCACTTGGCCAATCGCCTCAAAGCAAACACCCTTCATCGAGAGATCCCTGTCAAATGCAATTTCAATGAGCTACCCCGGGGCGGGGTCGGCGGATGAAGCGAATTGAAACAACTGATACAATACGGGGCTCACTCGCACGTTGCCCGCCGCGATCGGCTGGCGACGACAAACGAGACCTTGCCGGATTATTTTTGCACAGGCTAACCTGGCTTTGATAGAGGTACAAATCATGCCGTTACGGAGTATTGGATTTCAATGTTTGATTGTCGCGTTGGTCGCCATGACATGGGGGTGGCCCGCGGCGGCGCAACAAGACGTATTTACGGTTGATGACATTGCCGTCATGCAGTATGTGACGGCCGTCAAGATGTCACCGGACGGTCAGCACGTGGCCTACACCAAAGCCGTACAGCGAGACCCTAAAAACGATGAAAGTGGCGGCGCCTGGTCCGAATTGCACGTCGTCGACCGCGAGGGAAATTCCCGGCCGTTCATTACCGGAAAGGTCAACGTTGGCTCGATCGACTGGACACCCGACGGCAGCGGCATTTCCTATCTGGCAAGACGTAACGATGACAAAAATACTGGGCTATATGTAATACCCATCGGCGGGGGTGAATCGTCCAAGCTGGCTGAGTTGAAAGACACGTCGATTTCGTCGTACTCATGGCGGCGCGACGGCCTGCAAGTTGCCCTGGTAGCCAGCGAGCCCCAAGACCAAGACGAAAAGAAACTGGCGGAAAAAGGATTCAATCCAGAGATCTACGAAGAACAGGTCCGCCACACGAAAATCTGGACTGTGGATGCCGATCCCCACACCGATGACGAACCAAAACAGCTGGACACGCCCGGCAGCGCTTCGGAAGTTCAATTCAGCCCGGACGGCACGAGCCTGGTCGCTGCCATCGCGGAAACGCCGCTCATCGATCATTTTTACATGTACCGTCGGTTGCACGTGCTGGATGCGGAAACCGGTGAAGTGCAGTCGCGGATTTCCAACCCCGGCAAACTGGGCGAGGTCGCCTGGAGTCCCGACGGAAACTACATCGCGTTCATGTCCGGCGAAGATATCAACGACCCGTCCGAAGGCCGCTTGATGGTGGCCAGTGCCAGTGGCGGACAACCGACGGAATTAATGAAAGACTATTTGCCAAACATCAGCGGCGTGCATTGGCAAGACAACGACACGATTCTATTCACGGCTGACGACGGGTGCCTCACAGCACTGGGCAGCGTCCATCGAGACGGTGCGAATCGCCAGTTGATGATCGAGCCCGGCGGCGCCGTGCTGACCGGCATGTCGGCGGCGGCAGACCATTCGTCGTTTGCATTTCTGGGTCAGACGCCCACACATCCAAACGAAGTTTTTGTATACGACCGGTCCGGAGACCCCACTCGTCTGACCGACACCAACCCTTGGTTTGAATCCAAACAGTTTGCCGAACAGGAGATTGTTCGATACCAAGCCAAGAAAGACGGAGAGACGGTCGAAGGCATCCTTGTCTACCCGTTGAATTACAACCCCAACCAGCGATATCCGCTGATCGTCGTCGTACATGGGGGGCCGGAATCGCATGTCCCAAACGGTTGGGTGACGCGATATTCCAATCCGGGACAAGTCGGCGCGGCCGAGGGCTTCGCGGTATTTTATCCCAATTACCGCGGCAGCACGGGTCGCGGCGTGGCATTTGCCAAGGCGCATCAGGCTGATTATGGCGGCCAGGAGTTTGACGACGTGATCGACGGCATTGATCACCTGATGGCTCGCGGCATCGCCGACAAGGACCGCGTGGGGATCACCGGTGGATCCTATGGCGGATTCGCTACCGCCTGGTGCTGCACGCGACATTCCGACCGGTTCGCCGCCGGCGTGATGTTTGTCGGCATCAGCAACCAGATTTCCAAATCCGGGACAACTGATATTCCCGACGAAATGTTTCACGTGCACGCCCGAAAACGAATTTGGGACGACTGGCAATTCTTCCTTGAGCGCAGTCCGATATACCATGTCAAAAACTGCCGCACGCCCTTGCTGATTTTGCACGGCAAGAACGACACGCGCGTGCATCCCTCCCAGTCCATGGAGCTGTATCGCAATCTCAAAATTCTCAACCAGGCGCCCGTGCGGCTTGTCTTCTACCCCGGCGAGGGACACGGAAACCGCAAATCGGCGGCGCGTTACGATTACAGCTTGCGTTTGATGCGGTGGATGAAGCACTATTTGACGGGTCCGGGGGGTGACGCACCCCCGTACCAAATCGACTACGGATTGGAGGCGAAAGCTGCCGAAGATGAAGAAAAAGACGCGGGAGACGATTGACGCGTATCACGCATCAGGAACGGCCAGCGCGCGTGGCCTGACTGATGGTCCTATTGCTGAAAGCGGCAACCATGTCCAAAACAATTGAAAACGTCAAGACGATCAACAGCGTGGTGCGAACCGCGATCTTGCTGGCGTTGCTGGGTATATTTGCATACCTCGGCTATTTCGTTTACGCCAATTACGTTCAGCCCGGGTTCGAAGCGGAACGAATCCGCCAGGCGATGAACGCGTTGCAGGTGCGGTTTGATCAACAAAGCCAAGAGTTGGCGAAAACCCAAACGGCACTCAAGCTGATCAAGGTGGATCACCGCAAGGCGTTTATCAAGATTTTGGAAAAAGGCACCGAACAGAATTC
>JBFILF010000065.1:0-15548 GCA_041599835.1 Pirellulaceae bacterium | reverse complement strand
GATTACTCAGAAAACGATCGCATTCTCAATCATGAAATTCGAGAATTGAGCGCGCAACTCTAGTTACACCCGCAAATGATACCTCCATGAATAAAACGTATCCCTTTTACCTTGCCAACCAGGCAGAATCGCCCAACAACGACCTCAACGTCACGAACAAATACACCGGCGAAGTGGTCACGCGCGTGGCCATTGCCGATCCCCAGACCATTGATCGGGGAATTGCCGCCACCGTTGAAGCCGCGCCGGCCATGCGCGAAATGCCGCCGTACGCGCGGCAAGCCGTGCTGCAACATTGTGTTGACCGGTTTAGCGAGCGTCGGGACGAGTTGGCTCAGGCCTTGTGTGTCGAAGCCGGCAAACCGATCAAGGACAGCCGCGGCGAAGTGACAAGGCTGATCGACACGTTTCGTATTGCTGCGGAAGAATCTGTGCGAATTGGGGGTGAGGTGATGAATCTCGAAATCTCTCCCCGGGCAAAGGGCTACCGCGGCATGTTCAAACGCGTTCCGATCGGGCCCTGTTCGTTTATCTCGCCCTTTAACTTTCCACTGAATCTGGCCGCGCACAAAGTTGCGCCGGCGATTGCGGCCGGATGCCCGTTTATTCTGAAACCCGCCAGCCGCACACCGATCGGCGCCTTGATTATCGGCGAAGTGCTTTCGGAAACGGATTTGCCGCGCGGTGCGTTTTCCATTCTTCCCTGCCACCGGGAAGGTGCCGACCTGTTTACCACCGATGAACGGCTTAAGCTGCTCAGTTTCACCGGTTCCCCCGCGGTCGGCTGGAACCTCAAATCCAAAGCCGGCAAAAAGCAAGTGGTATTGGAATTGGGCGGCAACGCCGCTTGCATTGTCGACGAAGATGCCGACTTGGATGATACCGTGAAACGGCTGATCGTTGGCGCGTTTTATCAGTCTGGTCAAAGCTGCATTGGTGTACAGCGCATTTTGATTCACGAGAAAATTTACGCCGAATTGAAAGAGCGTTTGGTCCACGCGACTCTCAAACTGGTCGCGGGTGATCCCAAAAACGAAGATACATTTATCGGCCCCATGATCGCGGAATCCGAGGCCGAGCGGTTGGAGCAGTGGATTGCCGAAGCCGCCGCGGCGGGCGGAACCATCCTGTGCGGTGGCCAACGAAACGGCGCAATACTGGAAGCCACCCTACTGGAAAACGTCCCCGGCGAGTTGAAGATTTGTGCACAGGAAGCGTTTGGGCCGGTGGCGGTGCTGAGTTCATTTTCGGAGTTTGACGAAGCCCTCCGCCAGGTTAACGACAGCGTGTTTGGGTTGCAGGCGGGCATTTTTACCCGTGATCTTTACAAGATGCAGCGAGCCTGGGACCAACTTGACATGGGCGGTGTGATCATCGGCGATGTGCCATCGTGGCGCGTCGATAACATGCCATACGGAGGCGTCAAGGACAGTGGTCTGGGCCGCGAAGGCATCCGCTTTGCTATCGAGGACATGACGGAGATTCGGCTGCTGGTGATTCGCACCCCGCGCATGTCCTCCTAGACTGCGACTGGCACGCCGGCGCACTCGCGACTGGCGAAACGCCAGCGCTTCGAGCCGCTCTGGCGGCATTGCATGAAGTCTATGGCAGTTTCAGCAGCAGTCCGAGAACCGTTTTTGCCAATGGCGTCAACCGCGTTCGGCTGTATTGATCGCCGAGTTTACGTATGGCCTCAGCTTCGGTGGGATAGGGATGAATTGTGTTGCCGATTTTGCTCAATCCCAACCCGTGAGTCATGGCCAAGGTGATTTCCGAAATCATTTCACCGGCATTTTCGCCGACAATCGTCGCCCCAAGAATCTTGTCCGATCCCTTTTTCGTGTGCACTTTGACAAATCCTTTGTCATGTCCCGACAGAATCGCGCGGTCGACGTCGGAATTTTCCTGTTTGTAGGTGTCGATGGGAATGTTTTTCTCTGTTGCCTCTTTTTCGCTAATTCCGACATGGGCCAGTTCCGGCGAAGTGTACGTGACCCAAGGGATTACCAGCGAACTGGCTTTTTTCCGACCCTTGAACAAAGCGTTTTGAATGACCAGCCTGGCCAGAAAATCGGCTGAGTGTGTGAACTTGAACGGCGTGGCAATATCGCCAGCGGCATAAATGCGGGAATTGGTCGTTTGCATGCGATCGTTAACGGTCACGCCGTGCTGGTCGTATTGGACGTCCACCGCCTCCAGGTTCAATCCTTCGACGTTTGGGGCGCGACCGACGGCCACTAGCAAGCGGTCGACGACTTCCTCATAAGTTCCTTCGCGGTATTGCCCGTTCATGCGGATGCGGCCATCGTCCGCGGCACTGATGAGCATGTCGCGGCCGCAACACAATAAATTAATGCCATCGTCATTCAGTGCCTGTTGAACCACTTGCGCCGCATCGTCGTCCTCGCGCGGCAAGATTTGGAGAGACGCTTCGACCAGGTAAACTTGCGAGCCAAATCGAGCAAAACTCTGCGCTAATTCGCAGCCAATAGGGCCCGCTCCAATCACGCCAAATTTTTCGGGCAACTCCGTTAACGAAAAAACCGTCTCGTTGGTCAAGTAATTCACGCTGTCGATCCCATCAATTGGCGGTGCGGAGGCTCGAGCACCCGTTGCAATGACAGCCTTTTTGAATTTCAGCGTCTGCCCGTCGACATCGATCGTCTCCGAGTCGACAAACTGCCCTTGTCCCAGAAACACATCGACGCCCAGACCCTGGAAGCGCCTCGCCGAATCGGCAACGCTGATATGAGCGCGCAGTCGACGCATGCGCTCCATGGCGGCACCAAAATCAACCGTAGGCTCGTTCGTATCTACACCGAACATCGAAGAGCGGCGAACACAGGCGACCATTCGCGCCGCACTGATCACACCTTTGGACGGCACGCATCCCACGTTGAGACAATCGCCACCCATCAAGTTGCGTTCCACCAGCGCCACGCGGGCTCCGACTCCTGCCGCGCCGGCGGCCGTCACCAAACCGGCAGTGCCGGCCCCGATCACCACCAGGTGGTATCGATCGGCTGGCGTAGGATTGCGCCAGTCCGCCGGGCGCACGTTGCTTTGCAGAGTTTGATTGTATTGATCGAACGGCTCGAGTTCGGGAATTGCGTTCATAGTTCGGTCACTTTTTGTTTTTGAGCAAGCCGATGGTCTTTTTTAGTACCAGCGGCAATAGGCCGAGAATCGCGAAGGCCAGCAACACTTGCCAAGTGATGATGCTGGCCACGCCCTTTTCCGCCAACGTATTCAGATCAGGGAATGTGGAACCCGCGTACACGTAAGCAATCGTCCCGGGCAACATGCCCAGCTGCGAAACCCACCAAAACGTGCTGACTTTGATCCGCGTCAATCCCATGACGACGTTAATCACAAAAAACGGAAAACCGGCGATCAAGCGCAAAGAAAATAAATAAAACGCCCCTTCCCTGTCCAACGCGTCGTTAAATGCCTTTAAGCGATGTCCAAAATTGTTTTGCAACGTGTCGCGAAACAGGTAGCGGCTGAACAAAAACGCGACAGTGGCTCCGGCCGTTGACGCAAAACTGACCAAGACAACGGAAATTGCGATTCCCGTGAACCAACCATAGATCGCCTTGAAGAACCAACCGTAAACCAATGTTAAAGCGGTGGCGAACGGCAAGCTTAACCCGGTCACCAGGACGTACAACGAAAACGCCGCGACCCAAATCAAAACGGGATATTGTGATTGAAATTCGCGAATCTGGGCCTCGCGTTGTGCCAGAGCTTCGATCGACAGCTGATCGCCGAAAAAAAAGTAAACTGCCGCTGCAACCCCGACCAGCACGCCGAGTACAATCAGTTTTTTCTGCCAGCCGCCGGGATTCTTTGTCGGTTTCTGTTCCACGAACCGTTCACCTCTGAAGGGACCGTTTGCTCATTATCGAAACCCAATACGCGGTGTAAGACGCAAGGCCGCTTCAAAACTTACATACGACACTTCAAAGTTGGCAAGTTACAACAGCTTAATCTGGCAACGAAACGGCCGGTTTTTTCCAAGCAATTGAACAAAATTTTGAAATCGCCGCTGAATTTCCGCCAAGTCAATTCCGTTGACCTGGATTGCCCAATTATTGGAGGGTTGGCGATACGATCGGTTTGTTTTGCTATGTTACGAAAAAGTACTGACGTTCAAGCGAGCCAGATTATGATACAAAACGCAAACGAATTGTTTGTGGTAAAGACAACGGCGCTCAACCCCGCACCGGGCCTCCGAGGCGGGAAAATGGCAGTTGCCGGTTTCCGCGTTGTTACCGTATTGCTGTTTCTTGTCGCCTGGGTAGCAGTCCATTCGTCACCAGTTTGTGGTGCGGACGATTACCGCAATCGGCCCAACGTGTTGTTTATTCTCGTGGACGATCTGGGGTGGACCGATCTGGGTTGCTTTGGAAGCAGTTTTTACGACACGCCCAACATAGATCGGCTGGCGGCCAGCGGCATGAAATTCACCAATGCTTATGCCAGCTGTCCGGTTTGCTCGCCGACACGTGCCAGCATATTAACCGGCAGGTACCCGCAACGGCTGAATATTACGGATTACATCAATCCGCGCGGCGGCAACCAGCCGGAAAACTGGAAACGCAAAACGCAACTTTTGCCGGCGCCGTTCGCCCTGCAACTTGCCCATGATGAAATCACGCTGGCGGAATTGCTTAATGCGGAAGGTTACGCGACTTTTTTCGCGGGCAAATGGCACCTCGGCTCGCAGGGGTTTTGGCCGGAAGACCAGGGGTTCGACATCAATCGCGGCGGAGTTGACAGGGGCGGGCCGTATGGCGGTAAAAAGTATTTTTCGCCGTATGGTAACCCGCGGCTGAGCGACGGTCCGGCTGGCGAGCACTTACCGGATCGCTTGGCCACGGAAACAGTAAAATTCATCACCGCCAACCGCCAACGTCCCTTTCTGGCCTATCTGTCGTTTTATAGCGTGCACACACCGTTGATGGCACGCGAAGATTTGAAACAAAAATATCTGGACAAAAAGGCGCGCTTGCGGATCGCGGGTCCGATATGGGGTCAGGAGCGAGAGCGCAAAGTTCGACTTGTCCAGGAGCATGCGGTTTATGCGGGCATGGTTGAAGCCATGGATGCGGCCGTCGGCAAAGTGCTCGATGCGCTCGAGTCATTGGACCTGGAGGATAACACGCTTGTGTTTTTCACTAGCGACAACGGAGGGCTTTCGACTTCGGAAGGTCATCCAACCAGCAACTTGCCGCTGCGCGGGGGCAAAGGATGGATGTATGAGGGAGGCATTCGCGTGCCGACAATCGCCCGCGCACCGGGCGTGACGCAACCTGGAACGTCGAGCGCGGGGGTTATTTCCAGCGTGGATTTTCTGCCGACGATCCTCGAGCTGTCGGGCATCGAGTCAGCGAAACAACCCATGGACGGCCAGAGCTTCGTTGCCGCCATGCACGGCGAACGCGTCGAGCGGGGCCCGGTCTTTTGGCACTATCCGCATTATGGCAACCAGGGAGGCGCGCCATCGGCGGCGGTGCGTGACGGCGACTGGAAGTTAATCCGCTGGTACGAAGACGATTCGCACGAGTTGTTTAATTTGCGTACCGATCCGGGTGAATCAACGAATCGAATTGAGTCCGAACAACACGTCGCCCGCCGACTGAGCGCACTTCTGGACCAATGGCTGGCGGATGTGCAGGCAAAAATGCCTACGCCGCGGGGGGATGAATAAGCGCTCGATCCGGCGCCAGCCATTTATAATTAGGATTTGGCAAGCAATACCCAACGGATTTGGATGACCCCGGTGTTCAACACATTCAAGCTCGGGCGAGCCTTCGGCATCGATGTGTTGCTGCATTGGTCATTCTTGCTGTTGCCACTGCTGATCGTCGCGGTCTCGATCAGCCAGGGCGATTCGCTGCAACTTGCGGCGCTGCGGATGGCCTTTTTATTCGTGATTCTGGGCAGCGTCTTGTTGCATGAAATCGGGCATGCCCTGGCGGCACGTTGTTTCAGCATTCCGACGCAGGACATTATTCTGACGCCGGTCTGCGGATTGGCTCGTCTGCAGCACGCACCAGCCACACCCTGGCAGGAAATCGCGGTGGCCGTGGCCGGGCCGTTGACCAATTGTGTCATCGCCATGGCGATGGGCGGCATCATCCTGGCATTCGGCGGCTCGTTGCAACTTGAACGCGACTTGTTCGGGGATAGCTTTTGGGTGGCCGTGTTTTGGGTCAACGCCCTGCTCTTTCTGCTGAATCTGTTACCCATCTTTCCTATGGATGGCGGCAGAGTCTTGAGAGCTTTGATGGCTCATTACTGGAACGGCACAAAAGCCACGTGGGTTGCCGCCAGGCTCGGCCAGCTGACTGCGCTGGCATTAGCCTGTATTGGCGCCTATCAACACAATCTGGCCCTGGTTGTGATCGGCGCCTTTCTGATTCTCGCGGCGCAGGAAGAAGTGAAAAACCTGCGGTTGCGGCTGGCCGAACACCGACCCGATTAACCGCCTTTTAAGCTGAGGCGGTTTCGTCGCAAATTACTGGTGGCACAAGCATTTACAACCTGTATCGGGATTTTGTACAATCGGCCATTCACCGAGAATCTTCTCGCCCAAACGTGCCCCACCCAGGCACCGGAATTGAAGTGTGCCGCCAGCGGTGATGATCCGCTCGGCGGTTCGTTTTTGGGATCCCGATGTTCGAAAATCTGCAAGACGGCCTCAGATCCGCATTTAAGTCGCTTTCCGGCAAGGGCAAGCTGACCGAGTCCAACATGCGCGATGGACTCAAGTTGGTCGAACAGTCGTTGCTGGACGCCGACGTCAGCTACGCCGTCGTCAAGTACTTCATGGATCGCGTCCAGGACAAGGCCCTGGGCGAGAAAGTTCTGTTGTCGTTGCGGCCGCACGAGCAACTGGTTGGCATCGTCCATCAGGAACTGATCGATTTGCTCGGTCCTGTCGACGAGTCAATGCACCTGAAAAAAGACGTCAACGTCATTATGATGTGCGGCCTTCAGGGCTCGGGTAAAACGACGACGTGCGGAAAGCTTTCGGTTCTGTTAAAGCGGAGCAATATCACACCGTTGCTGGTAGCGGCCGACTTGCAGCGCCCCGCCGCTATCGAACAGTTACACGTGATCGGCGGCCAAATCGAAGTTCCAGTTTACTCTGAGACCGGGGCCACCGATCCAATCCAGGTTTGCCAAAACGCCGTGGCTCAGGCCAAACAGGGTGGCAACCAAGTCGTGATCCTGGATACCGCCGGCCGGCTGGCCATCGACCAGGAGCTGATGGACCAGCTGAAAACGATCGACCGCAAGCTCAACCCGGATCAAGTCTATCTGGTTGTGGACGGGATGACGGGCCAAGACGCGGTGAACAGCGCCGCCGCGTTTCATGAAGCGCTTGAGTTGAATGGCGTGATCATGACCAAACTGGACGGTGACGCCCGCGGCGGTGCGCTGTTGTCGGTCAAACACGTGACGGGTGTCCCGATCAAGTTCATTGGAACCGGCGAGCAAATGGACGCGCTGGAGCCGTTCCGTCCGGATGGGATGGCTGGCCGTATCCTCGGCATGGGTGACATCGTTGCCCTGGCCGACGAAGCGCAAAAGCTGATGGATGAAGAGGAACAGCTTAAGCTTCAAGAACAGTTGACCAAGGGCGAGTTTTCGCTCGACGATTTTCGCAACCAGATGCAGAAAATTGCCCAACCCGGTTTGATGACCCGCATGATGGGATTAATGCCCGGCATTCCCCGCGAATTCAAGGAAATGTTGAACAGCGAAGAAGCCGGTACGGAAGTTCGCCGGCAAATGGCAATCATCGACTCGATGACGCCAGACGAACGGCGCAACCCAAAAATCATTGAGATTTCGCGGCGCCAGCGGATTGCCCAAGGCGCCGGCGTCCAGCCCAAGCAGGTAAACGAGCTGATCAAACAATTCGACACCATGAAGCCGTTGTTGACGGGTATGGCCGGCAAAAACCGCAAGGACAGCATGGACATGGTTAAAGAGCTGCAGCAGAAAATGATCGATCCGGCCAGCAGCATGCCGAAGACAAAAAAATCCACTGGGCGGAGACTCACGCCCAAGGAACGCAAAAAAGCCCAAAAAGAGCGAGAAAAACGACTACGGCAATTGAAACGTAAAAGCCGCGGCAAGTAACATTGACCATTCAATCGAAGCAAGCCTAGAGGAGTATGTTTTGGCAGTTCGAATTCGACTTAAGAAACTGGGGCGAAAACACCGGCCCTATTTCCGCGTTTGCGCCATGGATTCACGTGTACCGAGAGACGGCCGCGTGATCGAGGAACTGGGAACTTATGATCCGTTGTTGCCGGAGACCGATGCCCGCGCCATCCTGGACGGTGAGCGAATCGCTTACTGGCTGGGCGTGGGTGCCAAGCCCACGCCGAAAGTCGGCGTGCTGATCAAAAAATACGGCAAGGACGGCTCGCACCTCGATCAACAGCAACAGGCGCTAAACCGCCTGGCCGCGCGGCGGAGTGATGCCATTGCAGCCGCCACTTCGGAAGCGGCTGCCATGGCAGCCGCCGCGCCACTTAAGAAGGCGCAAGCCGAGACTGCTCCGGAACCGGAAGCGGCTGAACCAGCGGCGGCTGAAAAGGAATCCGCGCCAAGCGGCGAAAGTAGCGCGGACGCAGAGGCCGTCGAGACAGCAACGGAAGCGGCTGCTGAACCAGCGGCGGACGAATCGAACGATGACGCGGCGCAATAGCTGTCGGCATGACCGAAATGCGTTACGACATTTTGACCTTGTTTCCCGACATGTTTCCGGGATACTTGGGTCAAAGTTTGTTACATAAAGCCATAGAGAAGGGGATCGTTTCCGTTCACGTGCACAACCTACGTGACTGGACGAACGACCCACACCAAAAAGTTGATGATCGGCCTTATGGCGGCGGACCCGGCATGATCCTTATGGTCGAGCCCGTCGTGGCGGCCGTGGAAGCGATTCAAGCCATGGCGGAAAGGCCGGCTCGAATCATATTACTCACGCCACAGGGTCATCGACTCAATCAACAAAAGATCGAACAACTGGCCGCTCACGAACGCTTTCTGTTTTTATGCGGTCGCTACGAAGGATTTGATCAACGCATTATCGACATCCTGAATCCCGAAGAAATCTCAATTGGAGACTACATATTGAACGGCGGCGAAGTGGCCGCCATGGTAATGATCGACACGCTGGTGCGAATGGTTCCCGGTGTGCTGGGTCACGAGGCAAGCAGCGTCGAAGATTCGTTTTCGCGCGGCAACCGGTTGCTAGAGTATCCCCAGTACACGCGGCCGCGCGAGTTCCGAGGCTGGCAGGTCCCGGAGATATTGCTTGGTGGTAATCACCAGGAAATCGCACGGTGGCGACGGCAACAAAGTGTGCAGCGGACCCGACAGCGACGTGCCGATTTGATTGATCCAAAACCTCCCGCTGACGCCTAGTCATGAAAAGGTGTCATCCGTAATTCGAATAACATCGTTCCGTTAACCCGCAAACAAGGGCGCAAAGATGAGCCAGGAAATCATGAAAAAAGTCGAACAGGCGTCGATGAAGGAACAGCCGCCTGAGTTTGACATTGGTGATACCGTCGACGTGCATTGCCTGATTCACGAAGGTGACAAAACGCGCACGCAAGTTTTTTCCGGGACCGTGATCGGACGTAGCGGCAGCGGCACGTCTGAAATGTTTACCGTCCGCCGTATCGTGGCCGGCGAAGGCGTCGAGCGCAAGTTTCCACTGCATTCACCGCGAATCGCCAAGGTCGACGTCAAGCGATCCTCGGTGGTTCGGCGAGCTAAACTGTATTACCTGCGCGATCGCGTCGGCAAAGCCGTCCGTTTGAAAGAACGCCGCAAATAATTGCGGTGGGATTCGAATTTTCAGAAGTTTGCTCGTCATTCCCGCTGCCTCGCAGCACACCTCGGACGTGCGGCGAATTCGGCAGCTAATGCTGCGTCTATCGGTGGGTTGATTGCTAGGAATTCGCCTGAGCTCCGCTATCAATTCGGGGCCATGCACGCCACGCACACCGGGAAATCCCGCTATTTTGCGAAATCCCAGCGACCGAGTGTAAGATCAGTTCGCCCCGGCCGTGGTAACAGGTATGCGTTCGGATTGTGCTATGACAACACCGGAAACCCGTTTCAGCTTGATCGGCCGATTGCACGACGCCGAAGACACGCAGGCCTGGAACGAATTTGTCGAAATCTATCAGCCAATGATTTTTGGCATCGCTCGTCGTCGTGGTTTGCAGCATGCAGATGCCGCTGAGGTGACCCAGGAAGTAATGAGCCGGGTCGCGCGATCCATCCACAAATGGGAGCCGGACAGGTCGAAGGGCACATTTCGAGGATGGTTATACCGGATCACTCGAAACCTCACGATTGATTATCTGCGCAACGTCCAGCGGCGCCCCGGCACATTCGAGTCACGCGACGGGGTGTCGATTGACCAGTTGCCGGGGCCACCAGCGACCGAGGCACGTGAATTTCACATTGAATTTGAGCGGCGAATGTTTGCGTGGGCTGCCGGCCGGATTCAACCGCGGTTTCACCGCAAAACCTGGCAGGCATTCTGGAAGTCCGCCGTCGAAGGCATCGCGGTGCAAACGGTCGCACAGGAACTGCAGATGACGCCGGGAGCCGTTTATGTGGCTCGCTCGCGGGTTATGAAACGACTGACACGGGAAGTCGAGCAGCGGATGGACGAATCCATGCAAATCGAGTAGCCGGTGGGTGGCGAAACCATTATGACCAAACACGATCACATACAAAATCACGATCTTCAATCATTGCTCGATGGCGATTCGGGCGAGGCGATGGCGCGCCAGATTGAAAACCACGTTGAAAAGTGTTTGACCTGCCGCGAACAGCTGGAACGGTTGGCGGCAGCACCTGACGTATGGCACAAGGCCACAACGTTGTTGGCCGATGAAACGATCGGCGAAACCACGCCGCTGGATTCCGGCTTGGACCTCGGCGAATTTGAAATGTCTGAGGACGCGTCCGGATTGGCCGGGCTTTCGGTGACGGAATTCCTGCAACCTCCGTCGCACCCGGAATTGCTGGGACGGCTGGAACACTATGAAATTGAGCGGGAAATAGGCCGGGGCGGGATGGGGGTCGTTTTGCAAGCCCACGACACTCAGCTGAATCGCCCGGTTGCCATAAAAGTCATGGCCCCCCACCTGGCAGCTAACGGCGCAGCCCGCAAACGGTTTGCCCGCGAAGCTCGTGCGGCAGCGGCGGTATTACACCCCAATGTGATCGCTATTCACGCGGTGAGCGATTCGTCCAGTCCGGCGGCGCCGGCGCTGCCCTTCCTGGTCATGCCCTACGTCGCCGGCCCGTCCTTGGAGCAAGTGGTCCTGCAGCAAGGGCCGCTGGCGGAGACGGAAATCGTGCGAATCGCACTACAAATTGCGGCGGGGCTGGCGGCAGCCCATTGCCAAGGCCTGATTCATCGCGACATCAAACCAGCCAATGTGTTGATTGAACAAGGCGTTAGTCGGGTCGTGATCACGGATTTCGGTTTGGCGCGGGCCGAAGACGATGCTTCGATGACGCAAACGGGTTGGTTTGCCGGGACACCCAATTACATGTCGCCTGAACAATCGATTGGAGACGAACTGGACGCGCGCAGCGACCTTTTCAGCCTAGGCAGCGTCCTTTACTTTTTGGCGACCGGCCGCCTCCCCTTCCGGGCCGAGCAACCGATGGCCGTGCTGCAGCGGATTCGCCACGATCAACCAACGCCAGTCCGCCAGGTCAATCCGGAGATTTCACAGACGTTGTCGTCGATCATTGAACGATTGTTGGAAAAGTCTCCCGACCACCGATTTCAATCCGCCGCCCAGTTGCACGAAGTGCTCGAAAGGTACCTCGCGCATCTGCAGCACCCAGACTCCATCAAACGGCCGGTGATTAAATCGCTGCGGCGCCATCGCCGAATGTGGCAGTTGGCAGCCGTTGCGTCGGTTGGGGCTGCCGTGGCTTTGGCAACACTGGCCTGGTGGCCGCCCGGCGGTTCTACGCCGGATCCCTCGAGGCGTTCGCCCATTGACTCGCTCGCCGATAAATATCGGTTGCGCCCGGATTCTCAGATCAACGCCCAATTCAGCCAGATTTTGTCGTCGCTTGCGGATTTCGAGCGTGCCGAACCGTCGTACACGGATGCGGTCGCCCCTGATTCAATGCAAGTCGAAATCGCCCAATTGGATTCGCAACTCGAGGCGCTTCGCCTTGTTCTGGGACGGTTCGGCACCGCTGCCGAATCATCAAAAAACCAATCCCAACCTGTTGAAACGGAGAATTGATCGTGAAATCGCTTTTAGTTTTCACTGCATTGACGTTAGGTTTTGTTGTGACCGCCGCAGTTTGTCAGGAGGTCGCGCCGGGCGTTCAAAATACGCAACCGGCACCGGGAATCCCCGCCGGGAATTTGCTGCCGGGTGCCCAAACGACTGTGCACCGGTCAGGAGCACCACCGGCGAATTACTTTCCGCTGGTCCAGGATCCGACTGGCCCGTTCCACGTGCGACCTGAGCATCGCAATGCCACTCGCAAGGCATGGCAGATGCTCAAGCAAGCCGAAGACGACGAGGCCCGCAGCGGCGCCAAGGAGGAACTGCGCGAGGCATTAGAAAAAGAATATGATGCGTCGCTGGATGCATTTGAGGATCACCTGACCAAGCTGGAAAAAAAGATTGCTGATCTGAAGGATCAATTGCAGCGCCGGCGGAGTGCCAAACAGGAGATGGTGGACCTGAAACTGCAGATGATGGTTCACGAGGCGGATGGGCTGGGCTGGCCGGATCAGCCAGGTTCGGCCTACTACGCACCATGGTTTTCTAATCCGATCGCCGTTCCAACTCCCCTCACGCCTCCACGCAAGCGAAGCTCGCCGGCTCGATAAAAATCCTTCACGAACGACTCCCGGGTGTCATGTTATCATGACGCCCTTTTTTCGTTGCCCGACCCAACATGACCCGGTAGGATGCGGGTCTTTCGAATCGCTGTGAGCCGGCGACCATAAACCGCACAAAAGCTGGGGAGACCGCGACATGTTGTTGATTTGTTTTGTTGCTGTACCCATGCTGGTCGCGCTGGGGTCTGAATCGTTGTCAGAGGAAAAACACATCGACGCCAACGGTGTGCAGATCCGATTTACTGACGAGGGCAATGGTCAAGCGGTGATCCTGATCCATGGCTTCGCCGCCAACGCAGAATTGAACTGGCGTTTGCCTGGAATCACGGCGGCTCTTGCGGAACAGTATCGAGTGATCGCATTGGACGTTCGCGGTCACGGGCGCAGTGCCAAGCCGCACGAGACGAACGCTTATGGACTGGAAATGGTGAACGACGTAATTCGGGTCATCGATCATCTAGAAGTCGACAAGGCACACCTTGTCGGCTACTCGATGGGCGGTTTCATCACAATGAAACTGATGACCAATCACCCGGATCGAGTCATTTCGGCGACGCTGGGTGGGTCAGGCGGGATACGTGACGACTTTGATCACGGGTGGGACAAAGCGATGGCAGAAAAACTGGACGGCGGCGCGTCATTTGTGGACGCTCTCGTGACCACACTACCCAAGGATTTGAGTCTCCAAGACAGTCAGATTGCAATGATGAAAGCAATGTTCGGCAACCAGGACAATAAGGCTTTGACCGCCGTACTGCGCAGCTGGCACGAGCTGACCGTTTCTAATGCATCGCTGAAAAACAACCAGATTCCGACGCTTTTCATTTATGGCAGCGACGAGGACGAAACGACACGCGCATATGTTGAGGCCCTAAAGGATCAAATGGCGAACGCGGAGTTTCGAATGATCGAAGGCGCGGACCACTTGACGACCGCGGCGAGCTCGGAATTTCGAGAATCACTGTTGAAATTCCTCGCTGCCAACTCCGGGAATTGATCCGGCTGGTGCGATTGAAAAGTCAGCATCGTCCGGATGGCAGCATGGGGTGGCGATTCAAGACATTCTCTGCAAAACCGCCGCGAACCTCGGATCGTTGCGCAACGGTTCGAGATCCGGGTCGGCAAGGAAAGCTCGCTTGTAATCCATGCCCAAGTCCACGGCGCGGTTGAGATGATCAAATGCCAAGTCGTGGTCTCCGAGTGCGGCATAGATAGCGGCCAAATTGTATTGGGTGAGGGAATTGTCTGGATCCAATTTGGCGGCGATTTCTGCCCATTTAGCTCCGCGTTCGCATTCCCCCAACAGGATGAGCGCCCCGGCACCCAGGTAACGAGCCCTTGGGTCGTCCGGATTCAATTCAAGGTGGCGCTGGGCGACCCGTAGACCATGCCTGTAAGCATCGTTCGCCCGGTCGATTTGGTTTAGACCTCGCAAGGCACATGCCCTCAGCATGGGTGCCTGATAGTCCTCGGGACGTAGTGCCGACGCCTGTTCAAACAACGACACGGACTTTTCCAGGTCGTTCCACATCAAACATGCATGTGCGTACAGATAGTACGATTCGAACACCCTGGGTGCGAGCCGAACGGCCGCCTCAAATTCCATTTCTGCCTCTGGCCGTCGCTCCTGCAAAAACAGAACCAGGCCCCTCGACGTATGCGCCTCGGCAGACTGAGGATCGATTTGCAACGCCCGCTTGCTCGCCTGGTCGGCTCGATCCATCACGGTGGCATCCCGGCAAAAATGCTTGTAATAATAGCTGCAACTATCGGCCAGCCCCGCATACGCGCGAGCGAAATCGGGATCAGCTTCGATGGCGCGCATAAACATCTGTTGAGCGAAAAGATTATCCTGTTTGCTTTGTCGAAAAAAATATTGGCGACCGCGCAAGAAATAATCGTAGGCGCCGACGTCAATAGTCGGCTGCTTATCGACTCGCGCTTGCAGGCTTGGATCAATGGTAATTTTCAAAGCTTTGACAATGTTGCCGGCAATCTCGTCCTGAACCGCGAAAATATCCTCCAGCCGACGATCGTATTTCTCCGACCAAAGGTGAAATCCATCGGCGACGTTAACCAGTTGGGCGGTAATTCGAATCCTGTCACCCGATTTGCGGACGCTGCCCTCCAGCAGCACGTCGACTCCAAGTTGGGTGCCAAGTGTTTTGCTGTCCCCGGCGTGAGACGTGAACTGAAATGTTGACATCCGCGAAGCGACTCGCAGGTTTTCAACGTGTGTCAGTGCATTGTTGAGTTCCTCCGCCATTCCCTCGCAAAAATAATCTTGATCTTTTTCGCGACTCAGGTCGGCAAACGGAAGCACGGCGATTGACGACGGCGGCGAATGATCGGATGCGCTTGACGCGTCACGGACGTTCTCCAGGTCCGCGCGGAGCTCTTCTGCCGTTTGATATCGGGACGACGGCTCTTTCTCAAGACAACGATTAACAATGTTTTCAAAACTTACAGGTAAGTCTGGCCGCGCCTGCCGAATCGGCGCTGGATGATCACGCAGAATTGACGAGATGATTTCGGCCGGCGAATCGGCGCAAAATGGACGTTTTCCGCTGGCCATTTCGTAGAGCACAACGCCGACAGAAAAAATGTCCGT
>JBFILF010000064.1:0-15569 GCA_041599835.1 Pirellulaceae bacterium | reverse complement strand
TGCCAAATTTTCGATACACACCACGCGGCCGGCCGCACATTTTGCAACGCCGTTCACGGCGCACCCCGAATTTGGGCGTGCGCTCGGCTTTGGCGATTTTTGATTTTCGCGCCACTACTTTTTGACCTGTAAAATTAAGTTTATCGGGATCAAAACACTTATTTGTTTTCCGCCGTGACGCCTATCAGGCCGCCGCGGGTTTCCTTTCACGGAATGGCATGCCGAACAACTTGAGCAATTCGCGGGCTTCCTCGTCGTCGTCGGTGGATGTCACGAACACGATATTCAAACCTTGCGACCGCGTGAATTTGTCTGGATTCAGCTCGGGGAATACCAAGTACTCCGTCAGTCCCAGGCTGTAATTGCCCCGGCCGTCAAAGGCGTTGGGGTTCACGCCACGAAAGTCGCGGACCCGCGGCAGCGCTAGCGACAACAGCCTATCGAGGAACTCGTACATGCGGTCCCGCCGCAGCGTCACCTTGCAGCCGATCTTGTTGCCTTCTCGCAAGCGGAAACCGGCAATCGATTTGCGGGCGATGGTGGTCACCGGTTTTTGGCCGGCGATCAGCGTTAATGCCTCCACGGCATCCTCGAGGTGTTTCTTGTCCTGAACGGCGCTGCCGACACCCATGTTGAGCACGATTTTCTCCAGCCGCGGCAACGACAGGCGATTGGATCGTCCGAACTTGTCTGCCAAAGCCGGCAAAATGGTCTCGTGGTAAATTTGTTGTAGTCGTGTGGTCATGGCACTAATTCATTCACTATTTCACTTTCACTTCGCTATATCACTTCACTGGCCAGGCTGACGATCTTCATGAAATTGCGGTCGCGCAGCTCGCGGGCGACCGCTCCGAAGATCCTGGTGCCGCGGGGATTTTTGTCGTTGTCGATAATCACCGCGGCGTTGCTGTCGAAGCGGATATAGCTGCCGTCGGGGCGGCGGGTTGGTTGTTTGCAGCGGACGATCACCGCCCGCACGATGGTTTTCTTTTTGATATCGCTGCCCGGCAACACGCTTTTGACGCTGCACACGATAATATCGCCGATGCCCGCGGTGCGGCGGCGCGAGCCCCCCAACACCTTGATGCACATCAGTTCGCGTGCCCCGGTGTTGTCGGCGACTTGTAATCTGGTTTCTTGCTGGATCATGGTTTTTTGGTTGGTAAATAACGGACCCCGTCGGGGATTCTGTTTTTATTGGGGCGCCTGTTCGACGTTGCCGGGATCGATCTCCGCAAGTTCGTCGTCGGCACCTCCGTCTTGGCGTTTGCGGGCGGCCCGCATGGCGGCTAAATCGACTTCCTTGTTTTTCTCGACCACGCGCACCAGTTGCCACCGTTTCTTTTTCGACACGGGTTTGGACTCAATGATCTCGACGGTGTCCCCCAACGCGGACTCTTCGTTTTCGTCATGAACGTAACAAATCGTTCGCCGACGAATAAATTTGCCGTACATGGGGTGACGCACGAGTCGCGGGATCTCCACCACGCGCGTTTTTTGCATTTTGTCGCTGGTTACCCGGCCGATGGCCTGACGTTTTGGCATAACATGGTTTCCAATTTGGTTCCGGTTAAGTGGCCGTTTTCTGGTTGGCCGATTCCCGCTGTCGCTGGGTCTGCAGGGTTTTAATGCGAGCGATCAGTCGCCTGTTTCGCTTTAATTCCGAAGGCACGTCGAGCCGTTCCGTTTGTGCCTGGATACGCAGGCGAAACAGCGTTTTGTAGGTTTCCTGCAACGTGGCGTTGAGTTGCTCATCACTCATTTCACGCAATTCGGAAAATTCACTCATGGCTTTGATCGGCTTGTTTACTTTTTGGCTTGTTTACTTTATTGAGGGATGCTTTTTTTCGGGGGCGGTTTCATCGCGCGGTTACATCGCGCGGCTACATCACGCGGCGTTTGACCATGCGAACCTTGAACGGCATTTTGTGGGCCAGCCGGGCGAAACAGATTTTGGCCTGTTGCTCGGTCACTCCACCCAACTCGTACAAAATCGTCCCGGGACGGATCGTAGCCACCCAGAACTCGGGCTCGCCTTTGCCTTTGCCCATGCGTGTTTCCAGCGGCGTCGAGGTGATGGAGCGGTGGGGGAAAACGCGAATGAACAATTTTCCTTCGCCCCGGATGTATTGCGTGGCGGCAATACGTCCGGCCTCGATCGTCTGGGCTTTGAGCCATCCCGGTTCCAGCGACTGGAGCCCGTAATCGCCAAACACCACACGGTTGCCGCGTGACGCGTTACCTTTTATACGACCTCTTTGGACCTTTCGGTGCTTGACCCGTTTGGGCATTAGCGCCATCGGTATCTTCTCCGTAGTTGCCTTGGTTAATCCAGACCTGCACCCCGATGTGACCCTGCGGCGTCATGGCTTCGGTGAAGCCATAGTCAATTTTGGCTCGCAGGGTGCTTAGCGGGATGGATCCGGCGATTTGTTTTTCACGTCGCGCCATTTCGGCGCCTCCCAAGCGGCCTGCCAACTGGACTTTGATCCCTTTGGCGCCGGCGTCCATGGTTTCCTCCAGCGCCCGTTTCATGGTGCGGCGAAAACTGGCTCGTTTGGATAGTTGTTCGGCGATTTTTTCAGCCACCAATTGGGCTTGGATTTCGGGCCGCGTGATCTCTTCGATTTTCAGGTTGACCCGGCGGCCGGTGAGGTTTTGCAATTCGTCCTGCAGCACCTCAACTTCCTGTCCCTTTTTGCCGATGATCAAGCCCGGTCGCGCGACGTGCAGGATGACTTTGACTTCGTCCCGCGTCCGCTCGATTTCGATGCGGTCGATCCCAGCAGCTTTGTAGTTCTTGGTCGGGTGGTTCTTGACGAAATGTCGAACCTTTTGGTCCTCCAGCAGCAGACCGGCAAACTCTTCTTTGGGAGCGTACCAGCGGCTTTTCCATCCCGTCATGACCCCGGTTCGATACCCAACCGGATTAACTTTTTGACCCATGTTTGTATTCCCGGTTTTCCGCTTTGATTAAACTTCGTCGATTTCTACGTGGATGTGCGACATGCGTTTTTTGATCAAAAACGCCATGCCCCGCGCCCGCGGCCGTATGCGTTTGAACATCGGTCCGCCGTCCACGCGAACACCGGAGATGAACAAATCGTGCACGTTGACGATGCGTCCCGGGTTTTGATCCGGGTCCTGGGCGTTGGCCAAAGCCGTTTTGATGACTTTTTCCAGCATCCGCGCGCCGCGTTGAGGCTGGAATCGCAGGATGTCCAGGGCTTCATCGACAAACTTTCCGCGTACCAGGTCAGCCAGCGGGCGCACTTTCCGCGGGCTGATCCGGGCATAGCGATGAGTTGATTGAAATGGCATTTCGATTTGACTCCGCGTCAAGGTGACTTGTCGTGCGGCGCCCGTAGGGGCGCCGGCGCTGGTTATTTCCCTTTGCTTCCACTGTGACCGCGAAACGTGCGCGTGGGGGCGAACTCGCCGAGTTTGTGCCCCACCATGTCTTCGGTGATAAAAACCTTCATGTGCAGCTTGCCATTGTGCACCTCGAACGTGTGGCCAACAAATTCCGGTACCACCGTGCAGGCGCGGGCCCAGGTCTTGATCGGTTCCTTGCGGCCCGCCTGGTCGAGGCGTTGCACCTTCGCGAAAAGTTTCTCGTCGACAAACGGACCTTTTTTCTGGGATCGGCTCATGGTTTGTGTTCAGGCTAAATCGGTTAATTTCTCATTGAGTGAAACACGTTTGATTAACGCGACACCGGGAGTTGCCCATACCGTTTGGAACGGCGTCGCCGCACGATCGCCGCATTGGATGGTTTGCTGCGTTTGCGGGTCGGACCACCCTTAGCCGGCTTGCCCGACGGGCTGACCGGGTGGCGGCCACCCTTGGTGCGGCCTTCGCCTCCGCCGTGGGGGTGATCGATCGGGTTCATGGCGGTGCCCCGCACGTGCGGCCGGCGGCCCAACCAGCGGCGGCGACCAGCTTTGCCAAGTTGAATGCTCATGTGATCGGAATTTCCCACGCGGCCGATGGTGGCTCGGCAATTGGCCGGGATCCGCCGGATCTCGCCGCTGGGCATGGAAATTTGGGCCCACTCCGCTTCGCGCGCCATCAACGTGGCATAGGTGCCGGCACTGCGACAGATGGCGGCGCCTTGCCCGGGCCGCAACTCGATGCTGTGCACGACCGTTCCCAGCGGCGTATTTTTCAGGGGTAAACAGTTGCCCAGCGTGGGAGGCGCCTCGGTGCCGCTCTCCACCTGGTCGCCGGCATTGAGTCCGTCGGGAGCCAAGATATAGCGTTTTTCGCCGTCAACATAATGCAGCAAGGCGATGCGGGCGCTGCGATTGGGGTCGTATTGGATGGAGTGCACGGTGGCGGCCACTCCGTCTTTGTCGCGGCGGAAGTCAATCACGCGATACATGCGTTTATGCCCGCCGCCGCGATGCCGGCAGGTGATTTTGCCTTGGTTATTGCGGCCACCCTTTTTCCGCAACGGCTTCAGCAGGCTCTTCTCCGGCTTGGCACCGGGTGTCAGCTCGGCAAAATCGCTGACGCTGGCCGCGCGACGACCGGCTGATGTCGGTTTGTATTTGCGAACGCCCATGTCAAATTCCGATTACGGCTCGTTGTGTTTAATTAGTTGTGATTAATGTTGTGATTAATTAAGTGGTAATTCGATGTACTAAAGCGGTTGAATCTAGAAGAAATCGATGCGGTGGTCACCTTGCAGTCGCACGATGGCTTTTTTCCAGTCCTTGGTACGGCCATAGCGAAATCGGTAACGTCGCGGTTTTCCTTTTCGGGTCTGCGTCATCACTTTTGCGACTTTAACTTCAAACAATTTCTCGACAGCTGATTTGATTTGGGTTTTGGTTGCCAATGGATTTACTTCGAACACGTACTGGTTGTTAACCTGCGAATAAAACAGGCCTTTTTCGGTGACCATCGGCCGCAAAATGATTTGGTGCGGCTGCAGTTTGAGCCGCGTCTTGGCGGTGGCTTTGGATGGTGTTGAGGTGGCCATAATGGTTGCTCCCAGCGAGCTGGGTTGGTAATGGGTTAGTTGGAACTGGATGGTTCAGGAGCGGCTTGTTTCAGGACGTCCAAAGCTGCCTTGGTGATCAACATCCGTTGGGGTTGCAACACGGCGAAGGCATTCAGGTCGTTGACGTTAGCCACCGACACCCGACCGATATTGCGGGCGCTTTTGTAAACGGTGGGGTTGTGCGACTCGGTCGTAATCAAAGTGCTGAAGCCTTCCAGTTCGAGTGCCTTGAGCATCTCGGCGACGTCCTTGGTTCTGGGCTCGGCCAATGACAATTCGTCGATAATCACCAGCTGTTCGTCACGTATCTTGCCGGCGACCGCCATTCGCGTCGCGGCTCGCAAGGCCTTTCGCGGCAGCCGATAGGAATAGTCGCGAGGTCGATGGGCAAAGATATGACCGCCTCCCCGTCGAATACCGCTGCGCCGCGAACCGGCGCGGGCATTGCCGGTCCCCTTTTGCCGGTACAGCTTGCGGGTCGAACCACTGACTTCCGCCCGCGTTTTGCTGCGATGCGAACCTTGTCGGCGATTGGCCTGGTACATGACCACCGCGTCATGCAGCAACTGGTTGTTAATCTGCGGTGCCAAGTCGGATGGATCGATCTTATACGTGCCGACTTTTTTTCCGCTGCGATCGTAAACAGGTAAACTTGCCATCGTTGTGATCCAATAAAAAAGACTGACGTGTCGTCAGTCCATGCAATGTCTCAGCCTAATTTGTTGGTTTCTTTAATCACCAGCATCCCGCCGTTGGGCCCTGGTACGGCACCGTGAACCAGCAACAGGTTGTTTTCCGCATCAATCTTGACCAGTTTCAGATTTCGTTGGGTGACGCGGGCATTGCCGTATTGGCCCGCCATTTTCTTGCCCTTAAACAACCGGCTGGGCGAAGCGCTCATGCCGGTGCCGCCGGTGTGCCGGTGCACTTTCTTGACACCGTGCGAAGCCCGCTGGCCGGCATAATTGTGTCGCTTCATGACGCCGGCATAGCCGCGACCCTTGCTGGTGCCGATGACGTCGACGGCGGTCACGCCATCCAGGGCATCGACGCGCACTTCCTGGCCAACCTCCAGGCCTTCGGCGGAACCGCGCAGTTCGCGCACGAATTTTTTGGGCTCGCAGTCGGCTTTGGGCACCGCTTCCAATCCGGACGCCGCGCGCCTTTTGGATCGTTTGCTGCCGATGTTGGCCACGTGGCCGCGCTCGGCGCGACTGGCTTTGCTTTGCCTTGTCCGCCGATCTTTCTGAGGGCGGACTTTGTCGAGATAACCCAACTGAACGGCTTCGTAGCCGTCTTTTTCTTTGGTGCGAATTTGCAAGACGGTGCAAGGACCCGCTTCGATCACGGTGACCGGCGTCGCCACCCCGGTTTCGGGGTCGTAGACTTGCGTCATGCCAATTTTTCGGCCAAGGATTCCCTTGCTCATCGAATTCGCCTTCGTCAGTTGGGCATCGCTTGAAGGGAGCTTAGGTACCTTTGCCCGCGAAGTTGCGGCCGCTGGGAATCGAATCGCGATCACATCGCAATTCAAGCCGCCCGGCGGCAGACCTAACTTACCCTGCAAGCTTCCAGGTCATATCAATGTCCACGGAAGATTGGATTATTTAGCTGAAGCCTTAATTTTTATCTCGACACCCGCCGGCAAGCTTAACTTGTTAAGTGCCTCGATCGTTTTGGCAGTTGCCTGAACGATATCAATTAAACGCTTGTGAGTACGGATTTCAAATTGCTGACGCGCCTTCTTGTCGACAAACGGACTCGACAGCACCGTGTAGCGTTCAACCCGCGTCGGCAACGGAATCGGTCCGTGCACCTCGGAGTGGGTTCGCTTGACGGTGTCGACGATCTCCTGCGCACTCTGATCGAGAATGGAGTGATCGTACGCTTCCATTCGGATTCGAATGACTTCCACCGCAAATTGACTCCCAGGTGACTATCGCGCTAGTAGCGCACAACAATATCGCCCCGCTGAAAACAATCATCGGGAAAGCCCGCTAACTTAAGAAATCAAGGTGCAATCGTCAACCGCTAATCGAAATATGACCGCCGCTGGAGGGCGGAAACAGCGAAGCTCGTCTTAAGTAACGGCGACATCTCCGCCAACAACGACGACCGCAAATTGCCTGGTTCGCCAAGTTCCAGGAAACGCAGTGACAGGTCGTCGATCAGACTGGCTTTCGGTTTCCCAACGTCTAGAATATGTCGACGGCATTACTCTGTTATTTTCGATGCCGGCGGGGCACAACCACGAAAATCGGGACCCGACTCATGCGCTTTTCCAGCGTTTTCGCCGTTTTGGTCGCCATAATCGGTATTGCGTTTGTGGGTCCGCCAGCCTCGATCGCCCACGGCCAAACCGTTTTGTTGCCCACCCTTCGAGTCTTCAGTATTCAGGGATCGGTGCGCGTTCCCGACGGCGGATCGATGGTGATGGGTGGCATTCGCAGCCATTCTGAGGGAGCGGTGACCCGGGGCGTTCCGCTGTTGAGCAATGTTCCCGGGGTCAATCGATTGTTCAAAAACCGCGCCATCGGGCGGGAAACCAGCTCGACCAATTCGGTGGTCACCGCGGACATCATCATCCTCGAAGAATTGGAGCAGGAGGTCCTGGCCGAGGCCGAGCGGCGTCGCAACGCGGCTGGCGGGGTCAACGCGGCGGTACGGCAGAAAGCCGCGTTTTTATCCCAACACGTCGGCAAGACCGGGCAGGGAACGTCGCAACATTCACGACACGGAAAACGCCGCTAAATTTGTGCGCGGTCTTCGATCCCGGAATTCGGTTCGTTGTTTACTTTGCCGGCGATGGTTTTTGCTTTTCCAAACGGGCTGATCGCCCATGCCAGCGGCAACAGGGCCGTGGCAATTGCGGTCTTCAACGCCATGCCGGGGATAAACGGAACAAAACCCTCGTAGAATGCTAACTCGAGGTTGCCCAGCAACACCGCCAACCAGCTGACGCCCAGGGCAAATATCACGGCGTGGCCGCTGAGGAACGTGACCAGGGCACCAAAAAGACGACGATCCCAGCCGCGCTCAGCCAACCAACCCACCAGTGCGGCAGCGGGCAAAAACGCAACCAGGTAGCCAGCGGTTGGACCGAAAAAGGCTGCGGGTCCTGAGACGGTCGCGAACACCGGCGCCCCGGCCAGGCCCAATAACAGGTAACCGGCGACGCTCAACGAACCACGTTGCCACCCCAGCGCCGCGCCGATCAGCAACACCCCCAACGACTGGCCGGTTATCGGAACGGGCACGGTGGGAATGCGGACCAGGGTCAAACCCACCATTAGCAATACGCCGCCCATCACCAAGCCCGATTCGGCCAGCACTTTATGTAAGGAACTCTGCTGGCGAAGCGAGGCTGTCCATTGGAGCGCCAGCGCCGACGTCGCTTGTGGATGAATGGCCGTATCGGCTGATGCGTTCATAAGTTTGGCAACTTTCTCGATGGATGCGTGGGACTTGGATTCAGGCGCTGCGGCACCACGATCGATTTCTGTGGCAAAGTTTATCCAATTCGCGATTGATTTCCAGCGGTTTTTTCTCGGCCAGTCCCCCAGCAACGAATTGGCTTGGGCCTGGTTAACCTGGCCTGTTTTTGCGAGCGTTCGTGCCGTTGTCGCCTGGTTATAGGACGTGCCCAACACCCATCGACACGTAAACGGCACGATCGGGACCAAGCTCAATGCTGGCGACGGGGTGTGATTCGATGTCGCCCGGCGATGAAACCCGCACAGACGCGATGCGTACGCGGTCGGCGTTTACCGTCACCGGACTGATTAGTGAATGTTTTGAATACGCCGCCATTCCTGTCGCCTGCCACTATTCTTTCCATCGTTTGAACCGAGGCGCCGTCGATCTGAAATTGCAATTCCTGATGCCTTCGACTCCCACGGCAATGATTTCGACGGTCGACAGCATCGTCTGCGATTCCAGCGGTTCGGTACTCAGATAAAGTTGGACGGGTGCGGCACGACAATTAACACGACAATTCAGTTGCTTCCGTAAATAGGAAAAAACAACATGAGGATGCTTCTTTTTTGGGGGTGTTGCTCTGGGGGCGAGCGGCTAATTGCTTTTCAAAACGATGCGGGGTGAGCATAATGCAGTGTACCATCTGTTGTTGCGGCCGGCGGATCACGCGTCGTCGTGAGCGATTCGTTTGAAAGCAATTGCCGTTTTTTTTGATGACGGGCTAATCATCGACCATGAGTACCGAATTTGGCGAAAAGCAATTTCAGCGACAACAGTTCAAGCACAAGCCTTCCGATCTGGCAGACCGGAAACTCAATCGCGACAAACTCCGCGACAAGGTCAAATTGCCGGCCTATGGCCTGATCATTGCCGGCGCCGTTTCGCTGGCGGTGACGCTGGGCGGACTGGTGTTTGGAATTTCCTACAGCGCGCTGCAAGCCGAATTGATTAAAGAGCAGATGGCGGATGCATTGTTCGGTCCGGTTGAGTTGCCGTCCAACATGCAGAATATACAAGCCCAACGCGCGGCGGATAAAATCCGGGACGCGCGGAAATCTCAGGCGCAAATGGTGGTGACGTTGATTGTCGGCAGCACGGTTATTAGTGCCTTGATCATGTGTGCGCTGTATACAGTTGCGCTAACCGGCGGCGTGCAGATGATGCGGTTTCAGAATTACAAGTTGTGTCGCCTCGCGTGTATTATCGCGGTAATACCGCTGGTTTCGCCGCTGATCGTGGCCGGGATCCCGTTTGGTATATGGGGATTGGCCAGATTGGCTGAAACGGATATCAAGCGGGCGTTTGAATAGCGACTCGTTCCCGTGCCGCGGTCGTTCAACCAAGCCGCCGGCGCCGGTCATCTGACATGTGCGACTGTGGTTGGTTACAATTTTTGCTCCTTTCGTTCTACCGTAAGTGATGCCTGTCGCGGTCGCTCGGCGGATCCGGCCTATGCCGCTGCTGCGATTGCGCCGATGGAATTTGTCGCTGCCGGGAATTTATAGCCGTCGCGAATCATAGCCGCCGCGATCATAGCCGCCGCGAATAGCCGCGAATAGCCGCGAATACGCGAATAGCCGCGAATAATGGAACAGGCAATTACCTGCCGCAATCTGCATAAGACCTATCCCGGCAAACCACCGGTGGAAGCGGTTCGCGGTATCGATCTGACGATTTACCGCTCGGAGTGTTTCGGCGTGCTGGGGCCCAATGGAGCCGGCAAAACGACCACCATTGAGATCCTCGAGGGCCTGTTGCCGGCCTCCTCGGGTGAAGTGGAAATTTTTGGCTTCAACTGGCAGCGCCATGCGTTCCAAATCCGGCAATTAATCGGCGTATCGCTGCAAGAGACACAACTTAGTGAGCGGTTGTCGGTTCGCGAAACGCTGCAATTGTTCCGCAGTTTTTACCAAGACGGCCTGACCGTTGACCAGGCGATGCAGCGGGTTTCGTTGACCGAGAAATCCGCTTCTTGGGTGAAAAAATTATCGGGCGGTCAAAAGCAACGTCTGGCCGTGGCGTGTTCGCTGGTGGGCGATCCGGATTTGTTGTTTCTCGACGAACCGACAACGGGCCTGGATCCGGCCAGCCGCCGGCAGATGTGGGAGATCATTCGCGATTTTCGTGAGCGGCAAAAGACCGTAATGATTACCACGCACTACATGGAAGAGGCAGAAAGGTTGTGCGATCGTGTGGCGATCGTCGACCATGGAAAGGTCATCGCGTTGGGGACGCCGCGGGAACTGATCGCATCACTAGGTGCCGAACACGTGATCGAGTTTACCACTGAAAATTTAACCAATCACGAAGCCGATTTTGAGTGGTTGGAAGACATGCCGTCGGTCGATCACGTCGATCGCGACGCCGACAGCCTGCGCATGACGGTTTCTCAGCCGCACGTCGTGTTGCCGGAGTTGATTGAGCAGCTGTCACGCCGCGATCAAAAGCTGGCCAGTTTGACCACGCGTCATGCCAGTCTCGAAGATGTGTTTGTGAATTTGACCGGTCGCCATCTCACCGCCGATAGTGAACAGTCATAAGCCGTGAACGATCGCCCCCATTCACCTCGACTTTCGCCGCTGGCCAACCTGATCTTGGCCCGCCTCCGCGAATTCTACCGGCAGCCGGAGGCAGTCTTTTGGGTTTACTTTTTTCCGCTGTTGATGGTGGTGGCGCTGGGGATCGCATTTCGCAACAAACCGATCGAGAAAATTACCGTCGATGTGGTGCAATCCGATCGGGCTGAGGAGATTGCCGAGTCGCTGGCAACCGATGCGCGGATCAAACTGGAAATGTATACGCTGGACGAATGCCGCAACCGGTTGCGGACCGGAAAATCGGATGTGTACGTTTACCCTCACAATGCACAGGCCATCGAATATTTCATCGATCCCACCAGGCCCGGCAGTATCGTGGCCCGCGACACCGTCAACCGGCTGATTCAAGTTGCGGCGGGACGCGCCGATCCCGTGCCCACCGTAATCAACGAAGTGAATGAGCCCGGAGGTCGTTACATTGATTTTCTGGTACCCGGTTTGATCGGCATGGGCCTGATGGGCGGCGGATTGTGGGGCGTGGGGTTTGCGATCGTGGACATGCGAATTCGCAAATTGCTAAAACGATTCTTGGCCACGCCGATGCGCAAATCGCACTTTCTGATCGGCGTGATGGCCAGCCGGCTGGTGTTCATGATCCCGGAAATGATCTTGTTGATCGTATTTTCGCACTATGTATTCGGTGTGGAGATTTATGGCAGTTGGCTGGACATAGTGATCCTGGTGTTTCTGGGCGCCATGCAGTTTTCGGGCATCGGGTTGCTGGTGGCCTGCCGGGCCAAGACGTTGGAGTCGGTGTCCGGATTGATGAACCTGGTGATGCTGCCCATGTGGACGATGTGCGGCATCTTCTTTTCGTATGAGCGGTTTGGCCCGTCATTCGAGCCGTTTATCAAGTTGCTCCCCCTGACACCTTTGATTGATGCGTTGCGCGCGGTCATGCTGGAGGGTGCGTCGCTGGTTTCGCTGTGGCCCGAAGTCCTTTCGATCACGATCTGGGGCCTGGTGACGTTTGCGCTGGCGCTGAAATGGTTCCGCTGGCACGATTAAGATCTGGGCCATGGACGACATGATTCAAATCGAGCAACTGCAATTCCGTTACTCGCGTTTCGGATTCCAACTCAAGATCGACCAACTGCATATCGCGCGCGGCGATAAAGTGGCGTTTGTTGGGCCCAGCGGCTCGGGCAAAACCACCCTGCTGAATCTGATATCCGGTATCTCGCTGCCGCTTGCCGGCCAACTTTTGGTTGGCGGACATGACGTGGCGGGCCTGTCCGATCGGGAGCGGCGCGATTTCCGCATCGGCACCATTGGTGCCGTGTTTCAACAGTTCGAACTGGTTGAGTATTTGAACGTACGTGAAAATATCTTGTTGCCTTACCTGATCAATCCTTCGCTCAAGTTGGATGCATCGGTCCGCAGCAGAGCCGAAGAACTGGCGGCACAGGTTGGCATGGCCGACAAACTGACGCGGCACGTGAAGCGTTTGTCGCAAGGCGAGCAGCAGCGGGTGGCGATTTGCCGCGCGATGTTGCCGTCGCCGCGATTGATCCTGGCCGACGAACCGACGGGCAATCTGGACCCGGCCAACAAACGAAAGATTCTCGACCTGTTGTTTGAAAGGTGTCTGGCCGATCAGCTGACTTTGGTGGCGGTGACGCACGATCATAACATCCTGGACGGGTTTGACCGCACCGTCGACTTTGAGACGTTTCGCAGCGAGGTTGCCGCATGAGTCGCACCTTGTATTTGGCGTGGCGATACGTCATGTATCACAAATTCAAATCAATCGTGATGGTATCGTGTATCACGCTGACCACGGTGCTGCCGATCGCGTTGGGAATCCTGCTTTCGAAATTCAATCAACAAATCGTATCCCGCGCCACGTCGACGCCGTTGGTGGTGGGCGCCAAGGGCAGCCGCCTCGATCTGGTAATGCACGCCTTGTATTTTCAGACGCCGCCGCCCGGTCACATTCAAATGGGTGAAATTCAATCGGTTGGCGATCGCGGCACCGCCATCCCGATTCACGCCCGGATTCGCGCGCAGAAAGTCCCAGTTGTAGGAACAACGCTGGAATATTTTAATTTGCGGCAACTCAACGTGGCGCGGGGAGAGGGGTTGATTCGTCTCGGCGACTGCGTGTTGGGTTATCAGGCTGCACAACGTCTGGGGCTGAATCCCGGCGACACGCTACTGACCGACCGGGAAAATATTCTTGACATTGCCGGAAACTATCCGTTGAAGATGCGCGTCCGGGGCATTCTGGGCCCCAACCGCACCGCCGACGACAACGTGGTGTTCGTCGATCTCAAAACGGCGTGGATCGTGGAAGGTCTAGGCCACGGTCACCAGGATCTGGCCGATGAAGACGACGAAGTGAAAATTCTCGACCGCAACGACCAGGCCATCACGGCCTCGGCTGCCGTGTTGCCGTACACGGAAATCAACGACGAAAACCTGGCGTCCTTTCATTTTCATGGAGACCAAAACGAGTTTCCAATTACGGCCTTGATCGTGATCCCGCGGGACCTCAAATCAGAAACGCAACTGCTGGGTCGCTACCAGTCGCAGGATGCGACCGGCCAGATGTCGCAACCGACGGTCGTGGTCAACGAGCTATTGTCGCTGGTGTTTCGCGTGCAGCGATTTTTTAACGCCAATGCCGCTCTAATTGGCGTGTCTACCGTATTGATGCTGATCCTGGTCACCCTGCTTTCGATTCGGTTACGTCAACAGGAAATGCAAACCATGTTCAAAATTGGCTGCCGCCGCAGCACCATGGCCTGGCTGGTTGGCGGTGAATTGCTGATCGTGTTTTTGTGTTCGGCCGTGTTGGTGGGTGGATTGGCCGGCATGACGAATAACATTGCCGGCGATGTCGTCCGCAGTTTGCTACGGGCGCAATAGGCGCCGGTGGGTAACACGGCGATTGATACGACCACGAACCGCCAGCCAGTCGGTTTTCGGCGAGTAACCTACTCGCCGCCAACTCGCCAAACGACCACAGCACACCGACCCGCTTGTTCGCGCGGAGGCCAGGTTTATTGAAGGCTTATTCGATCCCCAGCGCTTCATCGAGATGAGCCGAGATCTCGGCCAACCGATCGGGTCCGCCGCCTCCGACTTCGGCTGCCGCCCAACCGTGAAAATTGATCTCCGCCAAGGCCGCGCGCACATCCGCCCAATCGATGTCGCCTTCGGTGATTTTAGTGAACTGGCCCGACTGGCGCGAAAACCCTTTCACGTCGAGCTTCACAATGCGTTTGCCCAGCGTGCGAATCCAATCCCCGCAATCGCCGTATTTCCAGTGGTTCCCAATATCGTATTGCATCCCTACCCAGGGCGAATTGAGTTCGTCGACAAACTTGACGAACTTGTCGGCCGTCTGGTTGGAGTCGCCGCCATGATCGTAAAGAAAATGATTCCACACGTTTTCGATAGCGATATACACACCCAATTCGGCAGCCAGCGGAATGGCTTTCGAAATGTTTTCAATGGCGCGGGGCCAAATTTCGGATTCCGGTCCGTCTTGACCGTGCCCGACCACCAATAACGCCGTGTGGCCGCCGACCGCATGGGTATCGCGAATCGCTGTTTGTAGATCCTCCAAAGCCTGGTCCCGCTGTCCGGCGTCGGGGCTGGTATGGCGAATGCTCCAGTGCGTGGAACAGACCGTTCCATCGACCGGCAGTCCACTGGCATCGATGGCCGTCCGCGTCTCCTCAACGTTCATACCGGGAGAGTTCATTTCAATTCCATGAAAGCCGGCCTGTTTGGCTGCCTGGAACTTGTCGGCAAGTGTGCCTTCGACCTGAACCATGCCAATCTTTAACGTCTTCAGCAAATGGGATTTGGCTGGTTGCAAAGGTGACAATTTCCAACGCGTCGTTGGGTCGGGCGAATGCGCCAGCGCGGTGCTGTGGGCCGCCGAATAGCCCCCGGCGGCCAGGCCGAGACAAGTCGCTCCGGTCGCCGTCATAAAACGTCGCCGGGAAATGTTTGGTGAATCGGTAAGAGTTGAACTCGGGAATCGGGATGACATGGGTCGCAAACTCCAGCCATTTATAATGTGGTGATGTCAGTAGCAGAACGCATTCTAACAGTTTGCCGGACGGGCGGGTCAAATAGGAGTATACTGGGTGAATTGAGGCAAGCCCGTTATGTCGTCGCACACTGTTCTGTTGAAAACCGCTTGTTCCGTGTTGGTGTTGGCAAGTGCCGTGTGGTGCATCTGCGGATGTGCTCCACCGGCAAAACCTCAACTGGCTGAACAATACACCCGCAAAATCGAGGACGCAATTCGCGGCATCGTTCCCGACAACGAGCAGATCGACTGGCAATATATCAACATGGTCGACCGCCAAGATGATTGGCTGCGGGCCGAAGGGCGGTTCTGGGCGCGGCTCAAGCGGGACCAAGTCCGTTTGTCACACGGTGTCGTCGTCAGTTTTGACGTCACGGCAGATGACATCGAAAGTCTCGTCATCGATGGCAACGTTTATCAGAAAGATCAGGCGGTGTCT
>JBFILF010000063.1:0-15606 GCA_041599835.1 Pirellulaceae bacterium | reverse complement strand
TTTTTACCATCGACGGCGGCAGCCCAAGTTACCTGCAGTGGATCGCCGGACAAACAAACGGCAATTAGCCTGGTTCGACATCAAGCGGCGAAACGTTTCGCTGAAGCGGTGGGCAACGTTTATCTGTTGCAGCAGGCAACTCACCAGGATCGAACCACCACAAACACCGCCGCCAGCACGCTGACCACGATGGCGCTGCCGTAACAAAGAATAGTCCCCAGCGTAGCCATGCCCTTTTCGCTGGGCTCAGACACCGTGTGGCGGAACCGATGAGCCCAGTGAAACATGGAAAGTGAGATCAAAACGAAACAGTAAATCCTTACCAGCGGATTCTGCATCAGTTCGCGAAACCCTTCCACCGTAATCCAGCCCCAGGGCACTGCCACCGCGGTCACCACAAGCGTGATCGGCATCAGGAAAGCCGACACCACGCCACCCGCGGAGAACAGCGACCACCACAGCGGTTCGTTCGATCTTGCCATGATTTATCCGTACTGAAATGCGATCCAGAAAATGATCAGCGAAACGATCAGCCAACCGCCAAAATGAGCCGCGGCGATCAGGCTGGGTGGCACCCGCTCCTCGCCCCGCCATACCACCAGTACTTTGGGCGTCAGATTGATCCAGGTAATCGAATGAAACAGCAGAAAGGGAAGCGCAACAATCTGCAATACGATCAGCGTCGGCGACTGCAACCAGGCCGCGAATGAGTCAGGTTCATCACGCAACATGGCGAGAATTAGCAAATAAATGGCATAAAGGCCCACGAACACGCAAGTGGTTTCGCGAACGATGAACAGCAGGTAATTGGTCCGTTTCAGCCACCAGTTGGTGGGCATCGGCCGCATGTACTCTTTGGATTTATTTTGTTTGGTTTCCACCTGACCCTCGGCACAGTTACTTCTTGGCCCACGGCAACAGCATCGCCTGGTAAAACTCCTGAGTCGCACTCACTTTGGCTTGTTGGATCGCGCCGGCAGGATCGACGTTTTTGGGGCAAACCTCCGTGCACTCACCGACGAACGTGCATTCCCAGATGCCTTCGTGGCTGAATATCACGTCAGCACGGTCTTCGGCTGCGCCGTCCCGTGAATCGAGGTTGTATCGTTGGGCCAGCGCCGTGGCTGCCGGCCCGATGAACTCCGGATGTTTGCCGTACACCGGGCAGGCCGAGTAGCACAACATGCAATTGATGCACATGCTGAAATCTTTGTAGCGGGCCAGCTGTGCGGGCGTTTGCCGGTATTCGCCTTCCGATATCGGTTTTTCCTCTTGGGGGATCAGCCAAGCCTTGACTCGCTCCAGCTTTTCCATGAAATCATCCATGTTGATCACCAAGTCGCGAATCACCGGGAAGTAACTCAGCGGCTCGATGCGAATGGGGTCGGGGTAGTAGTCCCGCAGAAACGTGGCGCACGTCAACTTGGGATCACCGTTGACCATCATGCCGCAACTGCCGCACACGCCCATCCGGCAGGACCAGCGATAGCTGAGGGTGCCGTCGATTTCATCCTTGATGTGGTTGAGCGCGTCCAGCACCACCCAATCTTCGCGATAGGGTACGTCGTATCGCTGGAACGTGAACTCTTCTTCTTGTTCCGGTCGATAGCGAAAGACGTCCAGCGCGATGGTTGAATCGGATGAAGCCCGGTCACTTGGTGCCATAAACTCGCTCTCCTGCTGGCCAGCGGGTGATCGCGACATCCTCGAATTCGATGCGCGGATCTCCGTCGGTGTAATAGGCCAAAGAGTGTTTCAAAAACTGATCGTCATTTCGCTCCGGGTAGTCGGTTCGCTGGTGCGATCCTCGTGATTCGGTTCGCGCCAGGGCGGCGTGGCACAACGCCTCGCCAACGTCCAACAGGTTTTCCAGTTCCAAGGCTGTGGTCAATTCGGTATTAAACGTCAGGCTGTGGTCTGCCAACTCGACATTTTGAAATCGTTGCTTCAATTCGCGGATTTTGTCGCAGGTTGCCTGTAGCGATTGCTCGGTGCGATAAATCCCCGCGCCGTCTTCCATGGCGTGACTTAACTCTCCGCGCAATCCGGCGATGGATTCGCTGGCCGCTGTTTTGCCGGGTTGAAAAAACTGTTCGCGAATGCGTCGCTGTTCCTGTTCGGCCTGGCTGGACAGTTCTTGAACGGCAATTGAGTTGATGGGCTCGATGAACCGCACCGCCGATCGCGCCGCGCGGGCGCCGAACACGAGCAATTCGGTAAGCGAATTGGAGCCGAGCCGATTGGCGCCATTGATGCTGACACAGGCGCATTCGCCGGCCGCAAACAGACCTGGCAGTAACGTGGCTGCTTCGATATCGGTGTGCACGCCCCCCATCATGTAATGCACGACCGGACGGACGGGGATCAACTCGTGGACCGGATCGATGCCCACGTAGTTGCGGCACAGCTCGCGGACGAACGGCAATTTCTTGTTGATTTTCTGCTCGCCCATGTGACGGATGTCCAGATGCACGTAATCGCCAAAGTCTCCTTCGATCGTCATGCCTTTTTGTCGTTCCTTGACAAACGCCTGCGACAACCGGTCGCGGGGCCCCAACTCCATCGTTCGTTTTTGCGGATGCCTGGGATCGCTGATCTCCAGCGGCTGACCCAGATCGTAATCTTGCAGGTAGCGACGACCCTCCTTGTTGATCATGATCCCGCCCTCACCGCGGGACGCCTCGGTGATCAGAATCCCCGTGCCGGGCAACCCGGTGGGATGGTACTGGACAAACTCCATGTCCTTCATCGGCACCCCGGCGCGGTAGGCCAGCGACATGCCGTCGCCAGTTTTGACGGCGGCGTTGGTGGTAAAGGGAAACACTTTTCCGGCGCCGCCGGTGCATAGAATGGTCGCCCGTCCGCCAATGGCTCGAATCTGGCCGGTTCGCAGTTCCAGTGCTGATACGCCTTGGCACCGGCCGTCGTGCGTCAACAGCTTGGTCACGAACCACTCGTCGTAACGCGTCACATTGTTGTACTTCATTGATGTTTGAAACAGCGTGTGCAGCATGTGAAACCCGGTTTTGTCGGCGGCGAACCAGGTCCGTTCTATTTTCATTCCGCCAAACGGCCGCACCGCGACGCTGCCATCCGGCTCCCGGCTCCACGGGCAACCCCAATGCTCCAGTTGAATCAGCTCCGCCGGCGCCTCGTTGACGAACACCTCCACGGCGTCCTGGTCGGCCAGCCAGTCACCACCGGAGATCGTGTCGTAAGCGTGGTCGTCCAGACTGTCGTTGTCTTTGATGACCGCCGCCGCGCCGCCTTCGGCCGACACCGTGTGGGAGCGCATCGGATAGATTTTGGAAACAACGCCGACACTTAATGACGGGTTTTCCTCGCCAATGGCGATCGCCGCACGCAATCCGGCTCCGCCCCCGCCCACGATGAGAATGTCGTGTGTCGTTACATTCATCTAGCGCCGATTACCTCTGCGGCTTCCGTTACAAAGCGGGCCAGTAAAGGCGGCACTATAACTTCGCAATTTTTAGGTGTCAATCATGGCCGAAATGCACGCGCGCGACTCATTCAACTTGGATGCGACACTAACGGCGCAAGCAATGCCGCGGCGCCGCGCAGGTTGTCATCCAGCAAACACTGGCGCGCATTTGATAACCGCTGAATTTGCTCGTCAAGAAATGGAACTGCCTGGTTCGGTTGCGGAGCACACGGCACGAGCAGCCGCGAAATGTTCCTTAACAGCTGATCGACGGCTTGGCCAGTTTTCGCGCTAATCGACAGCCAATCTTCCTCGTCAACCATCGGTGCCGCCACGTCGCATTTGTTGACCACCGGCAAGATCACCCGCTGGCTGGACCGGCTGATGGAGGCCAATTGCGACTGGGCATCGGCAACGGGAGTTGCCACGTCCACTAGCAATACGATCAAGTCGGCCAGGGCCAGTTGTTGTTTGGCGCGCTCGACGCCGCTGCGCTCCACATCACTGCGGGCCTCGTTCAGCCCCGCCGTGTCGATCAACTCGACCGGCCAACCATCGACGGCCGTTTGCCAGGAAAGCACATCGCGAGTGGTGCCCGGCACATCGAACACCAGCGATCGATTAAATCCCAAAATTCGGTTGATCAGACTACTTTTACCCACGTTGGGCCGGCCGGCTACGACGACTCGCCATGGCTGCACCAAGTGCAATCCAAGATGTGACCAACTCATTAAATCGTCGATTTGCTCGACGGCGCGTTGTTGGTCGCCGTGTTGAATCGCCGTTTGAATGGATGCGATGGCGCGATCCAGCGCGTGTCGAGCTTGATCGAGCAGCACGGCCGCCGTTTTCGTGGTGGTGGCTTCCACCAGCGCGGCGACAGCGGCCGCCGCACTGTCGGTGCTGGAGCAAGCGGTTCGCCAGGGCGGTGCCTCGAAGCCGGTTCGTTGCAAATCGGCCAGCACCCGGCGCTTGGCAAAATCACCTCCGTGACAATGAATCTCGACGGTGGCATCGTCGCGGATCCACAGAATGACCTCCTCGGCGTTGTCCGCCGCGTGTTGGCCGCGCCACTGACCGTAAATGGGAACGTCTTGATCCTGGATCGTGACGGTTTGACCGGCGGCGGCGATAAAAAATTTATTGATGACTTCCAACACGCGCGGCGATTGGGCCCGTAATACGCAAATCGCTCCGCGGCCGCGCGGTGTCAACTCTGAAACGACGGACGAGATATTTGTGGATGCATCATTCACGGTTATGCATCGAAACTCAGGTTCGCGAAAGCAATTTGGCCGCCACCATGACGATGCCGTTGAGGACCAGGTTGTCGACCAGCATCCATTCAGATGGCAGCGCGTCCCGCCACGGTCCCAGCCCGCCGCCCGTTCCCACGACCTGGGTCGGCCGGACCCGCGAGCGAGCCATCTGCGAGACGACTTCCTTAATCGCGCCGAGACCTGCGTAATAGGCGCCACTCAACATCGCCTGTTGGGTGGATCGACCGACCACGTGCGTCGGTCGCGAAATCTTTGAATGTGACAGATCGGGCAGGGCGGCGGTCAAGCTGGAAAGGGCCAACAAGCTGGCTGCGGGTCCCGCCAAAATCACGCCGCCGTGATAAACGTGTTCGGTGTCCACCAAGTCAATCGTCAGCGCCGTTCCACAGTCAATCACGATAGCGTCTCGTTGTTCATCGCACAGATTCCGGGCTGCCCAGGCGGCCAGTAATCGGTCCATCCCCACGCCGGCCGGTTGCTCCACATCGATTCGCAACGGGACTTGATCGTGTGACAAAACGCGCCAATCCGTAGCCAAATGCCGTTGCCACACGTGTTGTTTGAGCTGTTGCAGGTATTGCGGGTTGACGCTGGAGACAAACCAGGGCGCCGCCGAGTCGATCTGCAGATGCTCGATGCGGGTTCGTGGATCAATGGTCCAGCTGCTTTGCACGATCGGTTCGCCGGCGGAGTTGAAATCCTCCAATTCCGACACCGCGTATTTGATCGAACTGTTCCCGATATCAGCGGCAATTATTTGCATAGTGCCTGTTCATCCAACAAGAAGACGACACGCGAAGTTAGCTTGGGCAGCCCGTCGCCCGTAACAGCAGAGACCAACAAAACTTCGCGTTGAATGAGTTCCGACAGTCTCTGTTGAATGTTGGCGGCGTCGGGCAAATCCGCTTTCGTGACGACTACAACTTCGGGGCATTCTCCCAACTCGGCCTTGTACTTGACCAGTTCTTCGCGCAGCGCGAGGTAATTTTCGATGGGATCGGACCCGTCCATTGGAGTGGGTTCGACCAGGTGCACAATGATTCCTGAGCGCTCAATGTGCTTGAGAAAATCGTGTCCCAATCCCACACCTAAATGCGCGCCTTCGATCAAACCGGGAATGTCGGCCATGACAAACGACCGATTCAAATCGACTTGGACGCGGCCGAGGTTGGGGTATTTGGTGGTAAACGGGTAATCGGCGATTTGCGGCCGGGCCCGCGATAAACGGCTGAGCAAAGTGCTCTTGCCTGCATTGGGCTTGCCCACCAAACCGACGTCGGCAATCACCTTGAGTTCCAGAATGATTTTGCGCTGCTCTCCCGGTTGGCCCGAGGTCCATTGTCGCGGCGCCTGATTGGTGGAAGATTTAAAGTGAGCATTGCCGCGCCCCCCTTTGCCGCCGCGGGCGACCACGAACTGCTCGCCGTCAACCGTCAGGTCTTTGATGACAAAGTTGTGTTCGGCGTCATAGACCAAAGTTCCCGGCGGCACTTCGATCAGGCGGTCCTGGCCGTTGCGCCCCCGTTTGTTTCCGCCGCTGCCGTGTTTACCGCGTTCGGCCTTCCACTGTTTGCGGTGGGACAGTGGCATCAAGCTGTCCACGCCGGACCGGGTCACGATGATCACGCTGCCACCATGGCCACCATCTCCGCCATCCGGTCCGCCCTGCGGCACAAATCGTTCGCGGCGAAAGCTCATACAGCCATCGCCGCCTTTGCCGGCACAGACTTCGATTTGGACGCGATCGAGAAACATCGTTGTTGCGAACAGCCAGAACCATGCGGACCACAACGGGCCGCGCCGACCGACGATGCGACCTCGAAACTTTCAAAATTCTAATAGCCACTGGCTGGCAAGCAATAACGTCGAGGGGCGGTTTATTTTTTGCTTCGTTCGAAATCCATGACTAAATCCCACAGGACACCTTCTCCGGTACCGTCACCGCTAAATCGCAAACATGGATTTTGTTGTTTTCGATTCAGGCACTTGATGGCATCGCTCAATCGCCGCTTGGGATCGATATTGGGTATCGGTGACAGCGGGTCGTCAATTCGCGGCGGCCATTCGTCTTCTTGAAAAGCCGCCAGGATCGCTTCTTGGTTTAAGGCCCGCCATTTGAACCGTTTGACAACAAGTTTTCCGATTCGCAGTTCGTGTCGTTGACTATCCCAATAAGGGCTGGGATGACAGGGTTCATTCGATGGCTGGCGGATGCTTTCCCGCTGGCCGCTGCGACCCGACTCGAATCTTAACGGCAAACTGGCACTGTTGTTGGCAAACTGCAATCCCGGTTCGGTGATCACAAAACAGGACTGCGTGGTGAAAGCGAAGCCTCCGGGCGAATCGAACGATCGCCGTATGCCGCCCGGCGCGACCACTTCTTGAGCGTGCTCGACAAACTCCTTGCCAATCAACCACCGCAACTCGTCATGCGAGACGCCCATCTGCTCCAAGTCAGCCAGCGCGACGGCAAAATCCCACTTGGGGCGCTCACAGTCACGAGACAGCTCAAAGGCCCGTGCCAGTTTTCGCAGCGCCAACACCATGTCACAGTCGATCGCCTCGGCCGGGGTGTCAGTCAGTGGCAATGCCAGGTCGCGCGTATTCGAATATCCAGTCTCAAGCCGGACTTCCTCGTTCGGTGTCGCGTGGCCGGTCCCGTTGACCATTCCATTATTCGTTACGGTTGCGTGGGATGACATTTCAAGACCTCCGTCCTATGGTTAGTTCCTGCAGCGCCAGCCACACGGTGGTACGCACGTGGGGGCAATACGCAGGATTGCCGCCGGTCGTTCGCTACATTCCGCAGTTGAGGTGCGCTGTCCGCTAGTTAAACGGCAAAGATGAGACTATTAAAAAGGTTGCGCGAATTACTTCGGGTCAAACCGCTGTTAAAAGCCGGCGACGCTGTTCTTCGTGCAAGCGATAGTTTGAACCGCCGTCCTTGGGTTCCTTGGAGAATATTCGGTGACTGGGCGGACTTGGATCCGCGATCATGGCCGGCCATGCGATTCAACTGTTCGCCGCCATCATGCATCTGCCATAATCGCTTGCGTTTCCACCGATAGCAGTCAATCTGGGTCAAGGGTTGAACCCTTGCCCTGGATCCATTGCTGTGCCACGTGCTTGATACGAGTTTGTACGAATTGGCGACACAAAAATCGGCCCGCGAAAGCGGCAATTCAAGTTGTGGTCAATCTGTATCGCGGGCCGATTTATCCGGCCTGGCGTTTTTCGTTGACGGGTCCGAGTCGTGTGACGCATGCTACTGATTGCGCGATTCCGTTCGTCGAATAGCTAAACTGCTGTGCTAAATGGTTTACTGCTAAATGGGGCGGCGTCGCTGCGGGCGCGGTCGACGAGTCGCCACCAACGCGATGGCCAGCAACATTACCGCGCGGAGGGCGCCTGGTTCTGGAATCACTGCGAAACTGCCCGCAGTTATGTGAATGCCGACTTTGTCGATAAACGAGGCTTCCAGTGGGCCGGCGGCCGTCAAAAGTTGGCTGTCCAAGGTGAATGTTAGTGAATCGGTTGGCGGAAAGCTGATCGTAAAGTCCTCATCCCAAACACCCTGTCCGCTCCCCGAATTCTGGAAGAATAAGCTGTCCTGGTAGACCTGTCCGTTGGCAACAACGAATCCGAGGGCTTGCGCCAGGGCCACCGCATCATGGCCGAAGCCAAGGAATGAACCAAACTCTTTGACGTTGATGTGATCAATCAAAAATCCATCGTTGGCTTCGATGGTCATCTCCAGTCGACCCGCCAAAAAATCGATGTCGTTGTCGATGGCTTGTGAAATGAACCCCGGGCCGTTGAATAGGAGCGTGTCGCCGCTGATCGACGGCGGACCAAACAAGGGCAGGGTATTCAGTGAAATCTCGCGGATTTCAATAAATGAAACATGTTGACCTTGTTGGTCGCCGTAGCAGACTATCCCCGCCGGACATGTGGAAACGGCGCAAATCACACATAGTATGCTGAGAATCGCTCTGGCAATCATCCGGTGTTCCTTTACCAATAAAGTTGCAGGTCTCGTAACGATGTTTTCTTGCGTTTCCGGGTGCGCTGGGCGAAGTTCGTTACCATGCCAGCCATGAAATCACGGCAATGGCACACACCAGTGCGAAAAAACCGGCGCGGGTCCAACAAAAGACGCTGGCCGGATCCCATTCGCAAAATCGATGATCGCAAACTCGACAGCGATAAGTTCGTATCATGCGGCGCATCCACCGCGCCTTGTAAAATTGTTTGCGGCTGACGACGATTTCAAAGTCATGGTGACACCGCGGGCATCGCGTCTCCGGTGGCACGCTGGCCGCCCATAGCATCGTTCTGGATTGAAAGCGCCGAGATATCCGGGCCATGACACGTTCTCCGCCTGAAACACGTCAGCCGATCGGCTGGCTCACGCGACCGCCTAAACTCGCGTTTGGCCGACCGGCCCTATCCACCCGATCATTGATACCCCGGATTCAGCATTCCGCTACGTTAAGCTGCCGGTTGACCAGGTGAGCCATGCGGAAACCGAGGTTGAAACCAAGGGCGCGACCAGGAAACGTACCGGAGATCCCGCGGCGGCCATGCACACGCTGGCACGCCGTGATCAACAAGAAAAAGCCAAGGCGATTCAACGCCTTGGCTAGATGGTGAGCTTTATTGTCGAAGCTGCTCGTGCGGCGACCAGCTGCGCTGAGGGGACCGTTAGAAATCCTGGCGCGGGGCGAGACCTCCACCAAATTCCTGAGCGGCAATGCCAATCAATTTCAGCAGGCCATCTTGAATTTCAATACGAACCGTTTGTCCGTTCTCGATGGCCGAAGCAACGATTCGGACCCGATCCGTGCCGGGCTCCAGCGCGTCAGCCATTTTAGACAGCTGCTCTTGATCCTGTGTTTTGGCAAAAAACCGGAGGATCGGCGCCACGTGCAGGTTGTATTGCATCGGTGGCCGATCGCCGCTGTCGGCGACGCCCATCGATTTTTCCAGTGCGGCTTTTGGCTGTTTGCCTCCGGCCAGATAAACCGCTTTATCGCCAACGCCGATTAACAGCTTGACCGACTCTCCGAACAGGTCCCGCATTTCCTCTTCATCCTCCGGGACGTCAATCACGATTTCGTGGTACGTGATGCCGTTCTCGGTAGACATGTCAAAGTTGAATTGGACGGGCACATCGGCTTCGTCCTCCACGATTTTGGCGATTTTTTTGCAGCTTGCTTCCAGCTTTGCTGGATCGGCAACGCGAAATCCTATCGCAAAGTTGGCTTGCTCTTCATCCAAGTTGAGCACGCCACCAGCATCCATCACGCCCTCCTTGAACGTCTGTTTGACGACATCAACCAGGTCATCGAAAATTTGTTGCACGAATTCGCGCTGGTCGTCATCGGGAATCTCGTTTTCCATTTCCCGACTGAGTTCTGCGGTGATGGAATCGATTAATTTTTCCATTTCCGGCACGTCTTCGTCGGTGATTCGCGCGCACATGTGGAAATTCATGGCGGCGCCCTCGACCAGAAATCCGGCAAATTTCGACTCGGTTTTCTCTGCCAGCGCGGCACTCTGGCGAGCAAATTTGGAACCGGGAGTCCCCTGCATGCTGACGTCAATAAACAGCCGGCTGTTATCCTTGTCGATGGACATTCCGGCCACAACTTCGTCAGTCTCGTTAACCAGCTGCTCAAGCTGTTTCATCGAGTATTCAAAGTTTTGCCGTTGCAATTCGGCCTGCGGGGAATCGCCCAGGTTTTCCATTTCCAGGGCAGCACCCTGGCGAATCAGTTCGATTCCCTGGTCTCGCAGCGACTTGGGAATCCGCTGCGCAAACAGCTTGGCCGACAGGTTGTATGTTTCTTGCATCCCCTCCAGCAGGCTCACCGGGTTGCTCGGCAGATTGTCCAACAACTCTTCACGGTCCGTGACGAAAGCAAAACCATCGCGGTTGACGACAGTAAATTCCGTCCCGTCATCGGTAGTGATGACAATCGTGTCGCCGTCCTCGTCGATATCTACATATTCGGAAATCGTATCCAGCAATTCGTCGATGTCGGTGATCGGTATGAACGCCAGAATTTTTGGCTCCGGTGTGCCTTCCTCAAAAAACAACATGGATCCAATTGGTTTAGTGGTGTCCAGACCGCGAATGAACTCCGAGGCGCCCATGCGGACCAGCGGCGCCATCTGCGCCATGGGACCCCCAGCCTTTTCCATCAAGTACTCGATGTCATCAAAATTCTCATCCAGGCTGGCTACCGAGATGACGATCCCCGGTTGCATGTCCATGTCGGTCTGGGCCGGGGCCTGGTATACCGGCAGCAGCAACGCGACCAGCAGGAAAAGTCCGCCACAAAATTTAGGCAACAAGATGTTCACGATATTTCTCCAGACAAAACGGGTTACTGATTACGATTTCCATAGCGGCGGCCGCCGGCCGCTTGTTAACTCACGGCGGGATATTGCCCATCGGGTCTTCGTGGCCTCCAGGGGGTCCCACTAATTTCCTTGAGATTGTCGCCGTTGCCCGGGCCGTCCGAAAGGAGGGGACCCAAAAACAACGACAAGAGCGCCCACTTGTTTGTGGCCGGCATGGGGAATCGATAGGGTGGATGAGGTCGCACGGCGCACGCCTGCCGATCCCCACGTTCTCCATACCCCGGCGGAACCGGCAGTGTTTTAAAGACTCCAAAAAATACCGAATTCGCGCGGCATTTTGCCTGTCATCGGGGGCCGCACTTCGGCACCTGGAAACCCGCCCACAGCTGGATCACGACCAAAAACCAACCGCCGAGTCTTCGTTGACTGATTGCCCGAAAGACGGCGAACGTTACCGTTCGCGGTAAACGATTCGACCTTTGGTCAGGTCGTACGGAGAAAGTTCCACGCGAACCTTGTCGCCGGGAACAATGCGAATGAAATGTTTGCGCATCCGACCCGCCACGTGCGCCAGGACTTCTTTGCCCGTTTCCAATTCAACTTTGAACCGTGTATTGGCCAGTGCCTGGGTCACGGTCCCATTTACTTCAAACGATTCGTCTTTTGTCATGAAACCTCCGAATAAACAAAGTGACAACGGACTTTCACGTTATGTCCGCAGTTTGCCTATCTTATACTGGCCCTAGACGGCAAGTCCAGTCCAGCTCGGCGCATTGGCTGTAGCTCAACGACCTTCGGTTGGTCACTGCGGATAACTGGTTTAGACAGTTTAGGGACAGACGGGGCGGTGTGCCACGTTAGTGTTCATTTGCTTGGCGATGCTCGACCAAAATTTTCGATGTTTGACTATTGAGGAATTGAAGATCAATGCAGCCCGTGAAAAACTGAAGACGCCATGAACTCAGACAGCGACCGCAACATGATTCTCCCATCGCGAAAGCTGACGCAGCTGGATGCGGCCTGTGTGATTGTGGGAACCATCATTGGTTCGGGCATTTTTGCCTCGGCCGGCACCGTCGCTGGAATGCTGCCCAGCAGCACGTGGCTGATTGCCGTGTGGTTAGCCGGTGGCGCGTTGTCCATGATTGGTTCACTGTGTTTTGCCGAGCTAACGACTGCCCATAACCAGCCGGGCGGGGACTATTACTACCTGACACGAGCCTTTGGGCCCCAAACCGGATTGGCGTTTGCTTGGGCCGCATTTTGGATAATTCGACCTGGAAATATCGGTGCCATGGCGATGGTGTTTGCCGAATACGCCGTAATCCTGTTGGGAATGGACGATGGGATTGCCAATAAACTGGTCTTGGCATTAGCTGCCGTGGCGTTGTTGTCGTTAGGCAACATGCTCGGTGTTCGCACTGGAAAATCGACGCAGAACATTTTGACAGCGATTAAAGTTCTGGGGTTGGCGGCAATTTTCGTGGCCGCGTTTTGGGCATCCTGGCATGGATGGGAAAACGCGGTTTCTGCGGACGCTACCGTGCCGCAGCAACCCTTGGCGGTGAGCACGTTGTTCCTGTCCCTGGTCTTAGTGATGTTTGCCTACGGTGGTTGGAACGATATTTCGTTCGTGGCGGCGGAAGTGCGAAACCCGAGGCGAAATTTGCCGCGGGCGCTTGTGACCGGGACCTTGACCGTCACGCTTTGTTATGTGGGATTCAATTTGGCGCTGTTGCTAGTGCTGGGCCTGAATCAATTGGCAGCATCTGGGGAACAGGCGCCGTCCCTGATGATGGGTGCCGCCGCGCCGCGCTGGGGTAGCCAGATGCTGAGCTGGTTGGTGTGCTTTTCGTGCCTGGGGGCGATCAACGGCATGATCTTTACTAGCCCCCGAATATATTACGCGGTGGGCCAGCGTTATCCGCAAATGGCCTGGTTATCCAGTTGGGGCGGACGACACGACGGACCGTGGGCCGGCATGTTGTGCCAGGCCTTGATCTCCCTGTTGTTGATTCTGATTTGCGGTCTTCGCGCGGATGGATTCATTCAGATCCTGGCCGTCACCGCACCTTATTTCTGGATCTTTCTGGCATTGACGTTTGTGGCCATGATCGTTTTGCGGCAGCGCGGTGATGGCGATCCTGAGGCCTATCGGGTCCCGTTGTATCCGATGCCGCCGTTGTTGATGATCTGCGTCTCGCTGGCCATTGCCTATTCCAGCGTTCGATACGTGGTGTTGATGCGATACGATATGGCGGCGCTGATGATTGGATTCCTGATGGTGGTTGGTATCGTCATGGCCGTGGCAATCAAGCCAAAATCAAAGGACTGACAAATTGTTTATTTCGATTTGCCATGTGCGCAGCGGAGTTTTTGGCGAGAATCTATTGCCGCCAGCCCAGCGTATCTGCTACACTTATTCAGTGCTGTGCCCCTGCGGGTGACGGCATTTTTTTGTGGAACCCAGGGTTAACTTGACGATGTTTGGGAGGAAATGTGGGAACGAAAAAAACAGGTAAGGGCCGGCGGAAAATCGGCCGCAAAAAGCGTCGAATGAGAGCGAAAATTCGGCACCGCAAACGATAGTCTTGGTCCGTTTGCGAAGAACATCTGGAACTTCGGTCCCCAGCCGACCACCTAGCGACTTGAGTTCCTTCTTCGATTCGCCGATCTGCCAGGCAGGGCGCGTTTACAATCAACACTCGGATTTGAACCCGACGGTTTTCCAGCGGCCGATATGACGTCGCGAGATTCTCCATCCCGCCAGGATCGTTTGACCAGCGGGCGGTTGTTGATTGCCGCTGCCGCCATTCTGTGGAGCACCAGCGGACTGTTTGCCAAGGCGCCGACGTTTGATGCCTGGCCCAGTCAGGATCGCGTTGTCTTAATGGTGTTCTGGCGGGCCGCATTCGCCAGCCTGGTACTGTTGCTGATGGTTCGCCGCATCCAGTGGTCCTGGACCATGCTGCCGATGGTCGGTTTTTTTGTGGCGATGAACTGGGCCTTTATCAATGCGTTGGTGTACGCCGAAAGCACGACCGCCATCTGGCTGCAATACTCGGCGCCGATTTTCGTGTTGGCTGCTGGCGTGCTTTGGTTTAAGGAAACGGTGCAGCAAAAGGACTTTTGGTTTCTGGCCACGTCGCTTTGCGGCGTGCTTTTTATTCTGGGATTTCAAATCGGACACACGTCGCCACGCGGATTGGCCTATGGCGTATTGTCAGGAGCCTGCTACGCCGGAGTGATCCTGTCGCTCAGGCAGCTGCGCCAATACGACGCCGCCTGGTTGGTGTTTATGAATCATGCGGCCACAGCGCTTGTTTTTCTGCCGGCCTGCTGGTTTTTGTCGTACAAACCGTCCGGCATTCAGTGGGTGTACCTGGCCGGGTTTGGCATTCTGCAAATGGGATTGCCTTACTTGATCGTGGCCCGCAGCTTGCGAAAGATACCCGGTCACGAAGCATCGTTGATTCTGTTGCTGGAACCGGTGCTCGTACCCGTTTGGGTATTCTTGATGTGGCGTCATGCCCCCAGCTACGAGGCGCCTGGTTGGACGACCATCGCGGGCGCCCTGCTGATATTAACCAGCCTGTTTGTCCATTACGCCGCACCCTGGTTGCGGCGCGGAGCGGAATCGCGGCGCGAGTCGGCGGCGGACGCTAACACGGAGTTGTAAACGTCACATAGCCGTTCGACCATGCGTTGAAGACAAAACTCCCGCTTGAGTTTCGCTTGACTCCGCAAACCCATTTGATCTGCCAAACGGGGCTGGTCGACGATCCGCTGAACGCAACGAGCGATTTCATTGCGAGCCCCGGCCTCGATTAAATAACCGTTCCAACCGTTTCGAATAAAACTGCGATGTGGGACTTCATTGGTCGCCACTACCGGCACCCCGGCGGCCATGGCTGCCATCAATCCATTGCAATCCGACTGCCGGGAACTGGGACTGATGTACACGTCAAGTCCCTGAATCATCGGTTCCGCCATCTCATGCCAGCCGGCAAATCGAAGCTGTGAGAGGCAATTTGTCTGGGCGGCAAATTTTTGAAGACGCCAGCGTTGTCGGCCATCGCCGATGACCAGCCAATACACGTCGTCGCGAATGCAACCCAGCAAATCAGCTGCCCAAATGAAATCCTTGACGCGAAAACGGGGCTCCAGCGGCGCGGCCGTCCCCACCCATTTACTGTCCGCCGGTATATTCAGCAACCGTTTGAGTGATGCAACGTGCGAAGGGGAGGGGCGTTGGGTCGGCCTCCACGGCCAGCCCCAAGGGATTGCGACTGACGCAGTCGACGTTGAGCGCCCGCCCTGCTGACTAGAAGCATCGCCGAATGTCAGTTTGGTACGCTGACTGAACCGGTCCCATCGGCTCATCCTGTTGGACGCCGTGTGTGCGTTCGGCCAGCCTTCGTGGCCGCAGCTGATCACTGGCGTACGGCCCGTGCCGGCCAGCCAGTTGACCGCCCTGCTAGCGCGGGGACCCCACGCGTGGATCAATCCGGGACG